>CAVABR010000059.1:0-7450 GCA_963586955.1 bacterium | reverse complement strand
GCAAGCGAATGGTAGGAGCACGGGTGACTTCGAGCTTAACCTCTTCTGATTTGCTTTAGTAGACAGATTTTAGATGCTATTCAAGACCAGGGATTTTGATCTCATCAAAGGTGGTATTGCCACTTCCCGGAGGAACCATTCTGTCAAGAGGCATAATCACAAGCCCCAAATTCTCAACGTAAGCGTAAACTTCCATGCCTCGTTTGCAACGGAACGTGCATTCAACACAAGGGTTTTTGTCGCAATAAGCAAACGCATCTTCGTCTGCAAAACCAAAAACAATAGGAGGCCATTTTTTAGGCATGACATATTTGGTCATGATGCCTGTGAAGGTTTTAAGAGAAAACCAGCGTGGCTTGCAGGCAGGATCTTTAACTGACCAAGTTATATTGAGGCCGTTGCTGTTCATGCCACCAACAATTTGGTAGTTTAGTTTGATTTTATCTTCAACTTCGTCATGAGGAATAGGCGTTAAGAGTTCCATCTCTTCGCCACAGCATTGCGGATGGAATTCTGCGTTGCAGTAAGGAGGCTCGTTAATGAGGGAGCGTTCCCCGTCATTTCGCATAGTAATTTCTCCGCCGTGATCCATAGCTACATATACGTGACCGCAGGTTTTGCAACGGAAAAAAGGGATGTGTGAGGAAGTCACGCGGGGCTTCCAAGTGGCATGCGTACGAGTTGGGCTAAAGTCTGCCATTGGTATTCCTCCTGTTGATGCAGAGAGTTTTTTGCATCGTTCTTACAAATATTTAGCAAAATAAATAGTAAGCGCTTTGTGATTCTTTCTTGACAATGAAAGCATAGAAAACTACGATAAATATACATTCAAACTATCAGTTTAGGAAATGGAAGGGGTATACGTATGAGCGTTTACCAAGAGGCATATCATTTGCCAGAGTTTACTTATGACAACTATGAAACGCTTAAGATCGAACAGCGTGGTCCTGTTTACATTTGTTCTTTTAATGACCCAGGTAACCTCAACGCTATGTCATACAAGCAGATGAACGAGTACAATCAATTCTTGAACTTGGTTCGTTATGACAAAGATTGCCGTGTTATCGTTCTTACCGGCGAAGGCAAATCTTTCTGCGCAGGCTTCAATTTGAACGACTTGTTCCTTGAGCCACCAGAGGATATGGGTCGCATTCAGCGTGACTTCTATGTAATGCAGCGCATCTGCTCTGATCAGGTTCTCAACATGGCTAAATGTGAGCAGCCAATCATCGGTGCACTTAAGGGCTTTGCTGTTGGTGGCGGTCTTTCTATCGCTACTGCATGCGACATGCGTATCTTGGGCGAATCATTCAAGATGAACGCTGGCTACTTGTCAATTGGTTACACCGGTACCGACATGTCTGGTTCTTTCTACTTGCCAAAGATCGTTGGTTATGCACGTGCTTGCGAAATCCTCATGAACCCACGTCGCTTCAAGGCAGAACAGCTTGCTGAGTGGGGCTATGCTGTTAAGGTTGTTCCTGACGAGGAAGTTGTTGAAGAAGCAGTTAAATTGGCTGAGGAAATCTGCCGTGAAACTTCTCCATTCGGTCTTCGCCTTACCAAGGAAGCTCTCCAGAGCTCACTCGATGGTCTCTCACTTGCTGACCAGGTTAAGATGGAGAACCGCAACCAGGTACTCGCTGCTAACACCCAGGATGCTTACTGGGGCATGCAGAAGATGAATCCTAAGAACCGCGAAGAAGTTAAGGCTAACCCAGAGAAGTACGTTATTACTAAGAATCTCTAAGCCGAACACTATTGTTGCCTTAGGTTTATCTAACGAGAAACGGTAGCGCAGGGCTTGCGCAAACCCAAACAGCGATAGCTGTTTGAAACGCTTGTGGAGTAGGCATAAGACCCGCTCGCCGTATGGCGCAGAAGGCTATCTACAACGAAGCAAGAATCCCCTTGCTTTAGCTATGGGGAGTGTCAACTAAGCACATCACATTCAGTTTGAATGGTATAAAGGAGTCCAAGCAATTGGGCTCCTTTTCCTATATCTTGGCGTGTTTAGGTAGACGCGCCTTAAAAAACTCAACCGAAATTCGCCTCAAACGCGCCATAAATTTTCCTTGTAAGGATGCAATGCTAAATAATGTTATAGTTGGTACGCGTATTAAGTAATGAATGAAATGATGCGTGTGCTATGAGAAAAACTACGGTTGAAACAAAGAATAAAATCTTATCTGTTTGTGTGCGCTTGTTTTTAGAGCAGGGCTACAAAGAAACTTCCGTGAGCCAAATTGTGCAAGAGGCTCAGGTGGCTCGAGGAAGCTATCAAAACATTTTTCCTACCAAGGATGCCATCCTTGCAGAATTGGTAGAGGTTATGTTCGAAGGGCAGTTTATGATAGCGCGCTCTTCCGTTGATGCTAGCTCGCTATCTCCTTTGTATGTTTATGCCATAGAAACTACCATTCAGCTCACGTTGACTGAACATAATGAAAATCTCCGAGAGATATATCTTGAGGCGTATTCTTCGCCTAAAACATCGGACTACATTTATCAGCGCACTGCCGTAGAGCTTAAGAAAATCTTCGGCTCGTATCTTCCGTGGCTTTCTGAGAGCGATTTCTATGAGATGGAAATTGGAAGCGCGGGCATTATGCGTAATTACATGGCTAAAAAATGCGATATTCATTTTTCGCTCAATAAAAAGATCGAGCGGTTTTTGGAGCTTTCATTACGTGCTTATTGCGTTCCGGAAGAAGAAATTCAGAAGGTTGCGTTCTTTGTTAAGCGTCTTGATATAGAAACGCTTGCTAACGAAGTGATGAAAAAGCTTTTTTCTATGTTGGAAGGAAAGTTTGATTTCAAATTGCAGGCTAGTTAGGGCAGGTTAGTTAAGGCGGGTTAGTTAAATTGTAGGATGTTGGGTGAATTGGTTAAATTGCAGGCTCGTTAAAGCGGGTTAGCTACATTGCAGGCTCTTTAACGCGGGTTAGCCAAATTGCAGGCTAGTAAGGTGCGCTAGCTGTTTTGCAAAGGGCAAGCAAAAGCCAAGAATAAGGTGGGAATATGAACGGCTTTTTAAGGGAGAATACTCATACTTGCAAAAGCGACAATGCGCTTCAAGTGGTCGCCATCGGTGCGAATCCTAGCATGTATACTCATACTTGCAAAAGCGATAATGCGCTTCAAGGGTTTAGCGCGCCTGAGCTCTTAGATTCGCCTGCGTTAAAGCAAGCAATCTTTTTGGCTTTAGTAACCGCCGTTGCTTGCTTCGCTTTGTTTGTCGCTGTGCTACTCTCAAGCGCTCACGCCGAAGAAGAAACCAGTGGCACACAGCCTTCAAGCACTTTCGCTGAAGGAACCACTAATGAAGAAGCCAACTACGAAAACATTATTATTCTCAAACCGGGCGAATCGCGCGACATCACTGGTTCTTATGTAAAAACAACCTACATTATTAATGAGCCTGGTTCCTATACCATCAGCGGGCAATCAACTTTTGCTCACGTTGCTATAAAGTGTGGCGATGTTAATCTTTATTTGGCCGATGGACTCAACATCAGCCCTAATTATCAGTCGGTTTTGGCCGATGTAAATTGTCCTGCTATTGACATTGAAGACAACGGCGGAACGGTCAATCTTATCAGTAAGCCTGGTGCAAAAATTCAGTTTGGAAGCTATAGATATGCGGCTGCCATCCAAAAAGATGGACTCAAGACCAAGCTGGTATTCAAGACCGAAGATGAATCAAAGCCAGGCACGATCAATGCAAAAGTTTCTGGTTCCAGTTGCGCTGCGGCTATAGGTGCTCATTTCAAAGACATACGTCGTTTCTATACCGAAACCGGCAATATGGTTTTTGAAAGTGGCAACATCGTAGCTGAAGGCGGGAGGAATGCGGCCGGCATAGGTGGCGCTTACAATACGATACTCGTTAAGGGTATCACCGTAACAGGGAGCGCCAATATCAAAGCGTATGGTCATCACTTTGGCGCTGGCATAGGAAGCGGTTTTGGCGCAGACGAAGTTGATGAAATCAATATCGAAGGTGGCACCATTAAAGCTATTGGCGGAAACGAAAGTGGCTACGGTGGCGCCGGCATTGGTTACGGTGGCTGGGAACATGGCAATGTTACCAGGGGTACCATCACTATTTCGGGTGGAACAATTACTGCTCAGGGTGGCGTTCGTGGTGCGGGTATTGGTGGAAGTGCCACCTCATGCCCTGACAAAATTCTCATCACTGGCGGAACAATAAACGCTAAAGCTGGAATGCGTGGTTGTGGTATAGGAAGTGGCGGTGAGCCACTGCTCAATGAGGCGCCTGATGAAACAACCAGTGAAAACGAAGAGGCAACACTCGGTGATCTCAATGTCTACAATGAGGCTGAAGACGAAGACGCAGTAGCGCCCATCACGGTAACCGAAGAAGAGCTCAAGGAAATCAATGCGCATCAAGAATGTGCTGACGATGATTTAAAAGCAAGCGATGTCTATGACGAATCCGAAGACGAAAGCGTAAATAGCAGAAACGTAAAAAGCATTGAGATAACTGGTGGTGACATTACTGCAACCAGTGGTACTGAATCAGGCTCTGCAGGCATTGGTAATTCCTACCGATCAGACGGAACGCAATCCATCTCAATCAAAGGTGGAATCATTCGTGCGTATGGTAAAACAAAAGGCACTTTCGGCCTTGGTGGTGGAGGAAAGTGCGTTGTGCAGAGTAGTCCTAAAATTTCAATCGATATTTCAGGTGGAACTATTTATGCGCAAGGAACAGGCAATACATCAGATCACTCAAAGAAAAAATACGCCATTGGTACCAGCGGTGGCTATGGTCTAGACCCCAGCAGAATGCTTAAAGTTACCATCACGGGTGGCTCTCTTGTCTATGATCCTGACAACAATGTTGGCACCATGCAAGTAACACCCGTTAACGCGCAAGGGTATGCTGTGTATCCTCAGCGGGTTAGATTTGCGGGCTTGACCGATACAGCTAAGGCTTCGAACAGGATAGACCTCAGCAATGTTGAAACGCAGTACGTGGGCACCACTGACGTCTATAACATGCAAGGAGTAACCGCGCTCAGCCTGGCAGATATCTCTGGTTCAGGAAGCGAAGACGTGATGTTCTATCCGTGGCTCAACAAATTCGGATCGTTTTCATGGATACAGCTAACCGGAGATAAGGGCGACGTTCTCTATTCGAATGATTTAGATACGGGCAATGATAAAGATCTTTACCCAACAACTAATATCACACTTGATGGAAGCAATCAGGCTGGAACGAACGGCTCCTTAGTTGCAAACTATGGCTTTCGCGCCACTTCTGTTGTTGAACCGGTTGCTCCCGGATACAAAGTGAGCTTCTATACGTCAGGCTCTAAACCGACCAGCACCCTAATCATGGACGCTGGGGGAGTGCTTGTTAAAAATGTTGAGATAGATGGGCAAAAAATCACGGATGATTTAGGGCGCTGGATTTACGAAGGCAATTTGCCCAGCACGGTTGAACCACGCAGTTTCACGGTATATGCCCAGTTCGAGCCAATCGAATACAAGATTGCCTATGAAGTAGCCAAGCCTGCCGGATGCACCTCAGAAGTAACTGGCACGCTTCCGTCAACAGTGAATGCAAAAGGTGGAGACGCTTACATCATTGGAGACGGGGGCAGTCTTTCGCTTCAGGGATACAAGCTGACGGGCTGGAATACCAAAGCGGACGGTTCGGGCACTTTCTACGAAGACGGAAGCACGCAGGGCAACCTTACCAACGAGGACGGATCTACCGTAACGCTCTACGCACAATGGGAAAAGCTCCCGTATCAGATCTCTTTTGATGGAGGCGAAGGCGCTACCGGTACCATGTCTCCTCTCGATGCAACCATTGACGCTGCGGTTGAACTGCCTCTGTGCACCTTCGAGCGCGAAGGCTACATCTTCGCTGGCTGGACACCGGGTACTTCGGTTGGAAGTATCATCGAAGACGGCGCAGCGGTTATCAATCAGTGCGCAAAAGATGAAGATGGCAACTACCTATATGATGACGAAGGCCAGCTCATGGGTCTTACCTTCAAGGCAGTCTGGATTAACGAGGCCGAACTCAACGCGGATGCTTGTGTGGTGGTAACCAAGGATGGACAAGCGGTCACGGGGCTTTCGGATGGAACTTCGGCCTCTAAGCTTTTCGTGATGAATGCCGATAAATCAACCAGCTATGTTCCTTTCACAGAAGAGGTCATAGAAGGCAAAACCGTCTATACCATCAAGAATTCCGCAACTCAGCGCTTGCCTGAAGGCGAATATTCAATTTGGCTTGATGATGTAATGACGGATCAAACCTTAACTATCGACGGCAAGTCTGAGATTTGCAATATAAGCTGTTCAACGGTTGATGTTTCGTTTGATCAGAATATTGACTACGTGCAACGCACGCTTATTAACAGGGCAAACGTTCTAGAGAGCAATGTCTTTATAAATGGAACTCAGCTTACCTATACAGCCGAAATTGATCACCCCAACAGCGGATATAGCTTTGGTAGTTGGGAAGTTTGCGGAGTTGCGCCTGAATTTATTGAGGGCACTTCGGCTACTTCAAACCCAACAACTATAGAGGTTAAGGGCAAGATGGAAATGATTGCCCAGTCAGCACCAACGGAATACTTTATTACTTTCAACGCTAATGGCGCTCCGGACGGTTCAGATATCAGCGGAAGTATGCTTGATCAGAAATGCTTCTGCTATTTAAAGAGCGCGCTTTCTAAAAATGGGTATGCGCGCATCGGATACACGTTTAGCGGATGGAATACCAAAGCCGATGGATCAGGCACATTCTATGAAAATGAACAAGCGATAGAAAACCTTACCACCACAGCCGAAACCGTGACGCTTTATGCGCAGTGGCAACCTATTAATTACCGGGTATATTTCGATAGCAATTTTGGCGAAGGAAACATGGATCCAATGCAGTTGATCTATGGCCAGGAATATAGCCTGACGAAATGCGCTTATACCATGGAAAATGCCACTTTTACTGGTTGGAATACCGAACGTGATGGGTCAGGCGTTGCTTACACAGACGGGGAAGCTTTCTCTAATCTTTGTAGCGAAGAGGGCGCTTATGTAATTCTCTATGCGCAATGGGAAGAGCATCCAACGCCTACGCCAACTCCTACGCCGGATCCTGACCCTGACCCGGATCCCGATGATCCGGACAACCCCGATAACCCGGATAACCCAGACGGTTCCGATTCTTCAGACGATAGCGTAGATGCTGAAGGAGAAACCCAAGGTTCATCTGCTTCTGCTTCAACGGGAGATTTTATGGGTAACATCGCTTTTGCTCTCGGAGCTCTTGCGGTTGTAGCAATTGTTGTAGGTGCGTCAGCAGTGGTACTTAAACGCAGGAGAAACCAAGATTAAGTCCTGTCGTCAAGCGAACGTTACCTGCGATACCCCTCCTGGGCATAGGTTCAGGAGGGGTACTTGCTTT
>CAVABR010000058.1:0-74867 GCA_963586955.1 bacterium | reverse complement strand
CCAGCGGTGCGCCAGGCATCGTGCTGAGCCTTCGGCCGAGCGCGATGCCTTTAACGTTGCACCAAACAGCGTGCTTTGCTGTTATTCGCCATCACCTAAAAGACTATCGGCTTGATCAAGCACATCAGCAACGCTTTCCTCAAACGCTTTTTGCTCAGAGGCACTAGTAATAGTGGTTGCATAATTTTCGTCAGCGTCAATATCAACACTCACGCGTGCACCATCGCTCACCTTGCCTTCGACAATAGCCGTTGCAATACGATCAACCACTTCGCGCTGAATCAAACGGTGCAACGGACGAGCACCATAAACCGGGTCGTAGCCATCAATCGCCAAACGCTCTACCGCAGCAGGAGAGACCTCCAAGCTAATGCGACGATCTTCCAAACGCGCCCGAACATCTTTCAACTGCAGTTCCACGATAGGCTCCATAGCAGCAATGGAGAGCGGATTGAAGGTGATAACATCATCAATTCTGTTGAGGAACTCAGGCTTAAACGTTGCACGCAAAGCATCGTTAATACTGTTGGAAAGTTCCGCCAAACGCTTTGAAGCCGTTGCAACGTCAGACTTCAAGAGGCCTTCCATGACATTGCCCATTGATTCGTTGTTGTCCGCATTTGCGAAATCACGAATAGACTGCGAACCAACGTTAGAAGTCATGATAATGATGGCATTCTTAAAGCTAACCACTCTGCCCTGGCCGTCCGTGAGGCGTCCGTCATCTAACACCTGCAACAAAATGTTGAACACATCGGGGTGTGCCTTCTCAATTTCGTCAAGCAAGATAACGCAGTAAGGCCTACGACGAACCGCTTCAGTGAGCTGGCCACCTTCGTCATAGCCAACGTATCCCGGAGGAGCACCGACCAAACGCGAAACGGCGTGCTTTTCCATATATTCCGACATATCAATACGAACCATAGCCCGTTCGGTATCAAACAGATATTCTGCCAACGCTTTTGCAAGCTCGGTCTTACCAACGCCGGTAGGACCTAAGAACAAGAAGCTTCCGATAGGCCTATCAGGATCCGAAAGCCCCGCGCGGTTACGTCTGATTGCACCCGCAACGGCAGCCACGGCTTCATCTTGGCCAACAACGCGCTCATGCAAGCGGTCTTCCAAATCTACCAACTTGGCCATTTCGCCTTGCATCATCTTGGTTACTGGAATGCCGGTCCACGTTGAAACAACCTCGGCAATTTCCTCTTCGGTTACTTCCTCTTTGAGGATGGCGCCGTTTTCTTGGCGCGCCTCGAGCGTCTCTTCAGCTTCCTTCAACTTGGCCTGCAACTCAGGAATGCGTCCATAACGAAGCTCTGATGCGCGGGCAAGGTCACCTTCGCGGGTGGCGCGCTCTTCTTCCAATTGCGCTGAATCAATTTCTGCCTTCAAAGACTGAACGTCAACGATGACATCCTTTTCGTTTTTCCACTCAGCCTTCTGCTTATCAAGAGCCTCTTGAGCCTGCGAAATCTCTTTGCGCAACGCCTCCAAGCGCTCCTTGCTTGGCTCGTCGGTCTCCTTCATCAGAGCCTGCTCTTCAATTTGCATCTGCGTCAATTTACGCTCAGCCAAATCAACTTCTTCAGGCATGCTGTCAATCTCAATACGCAAACGACTTGCCGCTTCGTCCATCAGGTCAATTGCCTTATCAGGCAAGAATCTGTCAGAGATGTAGCGGTTCGAAAGCTCAGCAGCCGCCACCAATGCCGGGTCAGTAATGCGAACGCCATGATGGATTTCGTACTTTTCTTTCAAGCCACGCAAAATAGCGATAGTGTCTTCAACTGAAGGCTCGCCTACCAACACGGGCTGGAACCTACGTTCAAGCGCGGCGTCCTTCTCAATATACTTGCGATATTCATCAAGCGTGGTAGCACCAATAGCATGAAGTTCGCCACGGGCAAGCGCTGGCTTGAGCATGTTGCCAGCGTCCAAAGAACTGTCACCGCCAGTACCAGCGCCTACGATGGTATGAAGCTCGTCGATGAAGAGAATGATCTGCCCATCGGAATCTTTCACTTCGCGCAGTACCGCCTTCAAGCGGTCCTCAAATTCGCCACGGTATTTTGCACCGGCCAACATTGCAGGCAAGTCAAGCGAAATCAGTTCGCGGTCTTGCAAACTGGTAGGAACATCTCCTGCAACAATACGCTGAGCAAGGCCTTCAACAATAGCGGTTTTACCAGTACCAGGCTCACCAATGAGAACCGGATTGTTCTTCGTACGACGCGAAAGCACCTGAATGGTTCGGCGAATTTCTTCGGAACGGCCAATAACTGGGTCAAGCTTTCCTTCGCGCGCAGCCTGAGTAAGGTTGTTGCCATACTGTTCCAAAACTTCAAATTCGGTTTTGTTCTGCGCGTCGGTCACGCGGGTGTCACCCCTGAGTTCTTCGTATGCCTCTTCAATATTTTTGCGCGTAATGCCGGCATCGTTTAAGATCTTGCCCGCATTGCCTTTCTCTTCAGAAAGAGCGATGAGCAAATGTTCGCTGGTGGCATAGGAATCGCCCAGTTTTTCTGCAATTTTTACGGCGTTGTCCATCACACGGATGAAAGCCGGCGAAGGAACTGCCATGCCCATAAAGCCTCCGTTGGAAACCTTAGGCATTTTCGCAATTTCATCTGCCACCTTTGTTTTGAGGTAGGCAGGATCAGCACCAATACGGCTGATTATTGCACTCATATTATGTTCGCCCGAAGTCAACAGCGCACTGAGCAAATGCAGAGGCTCAACCGAGCCTGCTTCTGCTTCGCCGGCAATAGACATTGCCGACTGAAGCGCTTCTTGGGCGGTTAATGCTAATTTATCAAATCTCATAAATACCCCCTTTATTTGGAGATTCAAGCTACAACAAGCGCCTGAGCACAATAGAGTTGGACTCTTTCATCAAGGAGTTCACGCTTTCGCGAGTTTCCAATTCGTGAACCCTATCTGCAAGACGTCGGACTCGTTTATGAAGCGAATCAATCTCTTCATCGCGCTCTTCAAGACGCCCCTTCAAATCAAGGATCCTTATTACCCCGGCAAGGTTTATTCCCTCACTGGTAAGCTCATTGATCAACTGCAACCGATCAATGTCTGCCTGAGAATACATGCGCGTATTACCGCTGGTACGCTGAGGGGTAACAAGTCCCTTCTGTTCATAAATGCGCAAGGTCTGCGGATGAACACCTGCAAGCTCTGCCGCTACACTAATCATGTAGAGTGGTCTGTTTTTGTCGTTCACCATGACCTCACCTCTTCTTTAGTAGCTTCTTGGAATGCTTCCAATGCTTTTTTCTGTTCATCGTTAACTTCTTTTGGAATTACTACCTTAATCGTTATTCTCAACGAGCCACGTTCGCCCGATTTCTTAAGCTTTGGAGCTCCTTTTCCTTTAACCGTGAGCGTGCAACCATCTTGCGTTCCTTGCGGAACCTTAATGCGAACCTTAGTGCCATCAGGAGCGGGAACCACCACTTGTGCACCCAAGGTTGCTTCTGTAATGGTGACCGGAACTGTAATAAGAACATCTTCCTTATCACGGGAAAAGTACGGATGATCAGCGATTTTTATCTTGACGCATAAGTCTCCGTTTGCGCCACCGTTGACACCTGCACCACCGCGCCCTTTGAGCCTTAGCACGCCTCCGTCAACTGCACCAGCCGGAATAGAAATGGAAAGCGTCTCTTTTTCGGCGGATCCATTTCCTATTCTGATGCGCTTTTTACAACCGTTAAACGCTTCGTCAAAGGTGACCTTCATAGACACTGTTTTGTCAGCACCCTTTTGGGGCATCGGGGATCTTTGGCCGCCAAAGTTAAAGTCCCAATCAGTGCCAAAAGCACCTTCGCCATGGCGCATTTTTTCCAGAATGTCCTGCCAGCTAAAGCCAAACCCAGAAAACGGATCTGCACCGGCGCCACCATACTGTGCGCCACCATAAGGAATTTGATGCTCATTAGCAGTGCCATACTGGTCATACATGGCGCGCTTTTTCTCATCGCTCAAAACCTCATAGGCTTCGTTGATCTCTTTGAATTTTGCTTCATCGCCACCGGCATCTGGATGATGTTCACGAGCAAGCTTGCGAAAAGCCTTTTTTATTTCATCGGGTTTTGCGTCTCGTGGAACGCCTAGCGTTTTGTAGTAGTCAGGAGTCTGTGCCATACGCTCCACCTCTCTTTCTTACAAGGAAGGCGGACTATTCCGTGCCCGCCTTCCTTCACTAATTTCATGTTTACTCTCTAAGCGAAGAGTTTTCTAACAGCTCTTTTTGTTGCGTGATTGGAATTTTCTCTATACAGGCCATTTCAATTACCAACTCAGAGCTACTGCTTGTTCTACCCTTCTACCTAGTCTTCGTCTTCTTCAGGCTCAGGTTCACGCTTAGGGCCACCAACCGTGACGGTAACCATAGCGTTGCGAATTACCTTGTTGCCCATGCGATATCCCTTTTGATAAACCTCTGCAACGGTTTCATCAGGAACGCTTGGGTCATCAACCGTAGCAACCGCCTGAGCTTCGAGTGCATTGAAGGCTTCACCTTTCGGGTCAATTGCTTCAACACCCTCTTTTTCAAATACAGCCTTGAGCTTTTGATGAACGGCCGTTACGCCACCCAGCAAGCCTGTTTCGCCATTCTTTTCGGCATAATCAATAGTGCGCTCAAAGTCATCCAAAACAGGAACTAGCTCTTCAATCAGCTTTTCCGTAGCGCGAAGCTTTTCTTCTGCGCGCTGTTCGTTCATACGACGACGGTACGTGTCCCATTCAGCATGAAGGCGATAGTACTTGTCTTTCCAAGCGCCTGCCTCTTCCTGGGCTTTAGCCAGATCATCTGCGGAAGTGGTGGTTTCCTCACCGGCCTGCTCTTCGGTTTCAGCTGAAGCATCAACTGCTTCAGCCTCTGCCTTTTGAGCTTCTTCCGCGCTAGCTTCTTCGCGTACCTCGTCCTTCTTTGACGCCGCCATCATTATTTATCCTTTTTGTCAGCGTCGTCGTCTACAACTTCGAAGTCAGCTTCGATGGTGTCATCATTTGGAGCTGCTTGAGCACCTGCTGCACCAGCTGCGCCTTCAGCACCTGCAGGAGCACCTTCGGTTGAGTAGGCAATCTCTGCAAGTTTATAGCCTGCTGCCTGAAGTTCTTCGGTTGCAGTCTTGATTGCCTCAACGTCAGTTCCTTCAAGAGCGCTCTTTGCCTTTGCGATAGCGTCTTCGGTCTGGCTCTTCAAGTCAGCGCTTACTTTGTCACCAAGTTCACTCATAGTTTGCTCAGTAGCATTTACCAGTGAATCGCAGTTGTTGCGAACTTCAACTTCCTCACGGCGAAGCTTGTCTTCCTCTGCATGAGTCTCAGCATCCTTAACCATACGATCTACTTCGTCATCGGTAAGAGCAGTTGAACCAGAGATGGTGATCTGCTGTTGCTTGCCAGTGCCCAAGTCCTTAGCGGAAACGTTTACGATGCCGTTTGCGTCAATGTCGAAGGTAACCTCAATTTGAGGAACGCCACGACGTGCTGCAGGGATGCCGGTGAGCTGGAACTTACCAAGCGTCTTGTTGCCTGCTGCCATTTCGCGCTCGCCCTGAAGGACGTGAATCTCAACAGAAGTCTGATTATCAGCTGCAGTAGAGTAGATCTCAGTCTTGCGGGTTGGGATAGTGGTATTGCGGTCGATCATCTTGGTCATAACGCCACCCATGGTTTCAACACCCAAGGAAAGTGGGGTTACATCAAGAAGAAGAATGCCCTCAACGTCACCTGCAAGAACGCCACCCTGAACAGCAGCACCCATTGCTACTACTTCGTCTGGGTTAACAGACATGTTAGGATCTTTGCCGGTCATGCTCTTAACCAAGTCTTGAACTGCTGGCATACGAGTTGAACCGCCAACAAGAATTACCTCGTTGATGTCGCCGGTCTTCAGGCCTGCGTCACGCAATGCCTGCTCAACAGGAGCCTTGCATCGATCAAGCAAGTCCTTAGTGATGCGCTCAAATTCTGCACGAGTAAGCGTGTAATCCAAGTGAAGAGGACCATTAGCGCCTGCAGAGATGAATGGCAAGTTGATGTTGGTCTGAGTAGTTGAAGAAAGCTCCATCTTTGCCTTTTCAGCTGCTTCCTTCAAGCGTTGCAAAGCCATCTTGTCGGTGCGAAGGTCAATGCTGTTTTCACCCTTGAACTTGTCTGCCATCCAGTCAATAACACGCTGATCCCAGTCATCGCCACCAAGGTGGTTATCACCAGCAGTTGAGCAAACCTCAAATACGCCGTCACCTAACTCAAGAACGGAAACGTCGAAGGTACCGCCACCAAGGTCGAATACCAAAACCTTTTCGTCTTTGTTGGTTTTATCAAGACCATAAGCAAGTGCAGCTGCGGTTGGCTCGTTGATGATACGCATTACCTCAAGGCCAGCAATTTTGCCTGCGTCCTTGGTTGCCTGACGCTGTGCGTCATTGAAGTATGCAGGAACGGTAATAACTGCCTGGGTGACTGGTTCACCAAGACGCTTTTCAGCATCAGACTTAATCTTCTGCAAAACCATTGCAGAAATTTCTTCTGGCATGTAGTCTTTGCCATCAATGTCTACTACCGCACGGCCACCGTTGCCATTCTTTACGTTGTAAGAAACAGTTTTCTGCTCTTCGCCCGTCTCTGCGTATGAACGACCAATGAAACGCTTAACCGAAGAAATGGTGTTCTCTGGGTTGGTTACTGCCTTGTTCTTTGCAGCTTTACCAACAACACGCTCACCATCGCGACCAAAACCAACTACTGAAGGAGTGGTTCTGTCACCCTCAGCGTTGACCAAGATCTCTGGCTCTGAGCCTTCCATTACTGACATTGCGGAGTTTGTGGTACCTAAGTCAATACCAATAATCTTTCCCATACTAACTATCCTTTCAGTTTTTGAAAGTTCACCGGTTTGCTTTAAAAGCTTGAACGCGAACGTTCCGAGTTAAGCAAGCTTTACAGCTTTGGCGAACAATCACTGTTGTTACCTATCTACCACTAAAAACCTTTGTGGGGTTTTTGATGACGCTAACCATAATAAAATCTAAGTGTCCCATTGTCAAGTTTTGTAACCTTTCTGTTGAAGATTATTTTAGTATTTTTTGTTTTCGCAGGTCAGAAGCATATTTTAAAAATAACAAAATGGTGACAAGCCCCCTTTGAAATCTAACAAGATCTTATAAGGGGGTGGTTTTTTGCGTCAGACAGCCTTGAATCGACGATTGCAACACCGCCAAAAATAGAGCCGGCGCAAATGCGCCTGCACATTCGTCTGCAAATCGTCCTAACAATTCGCCTACAAATTCGCACGTACATTCGCCATGCCCAAAATTCCCTAAAGGATGCCGTGAAACCCCTGCGCTAATCACAAGAAAAAGACAACCAGCTCATGTGTTTGCCTCCTCAAAAAATGAACCTTTTATTGGCTTTAACATCTTTTTTACGTAACGCTAGGCGGATTGTTGCATTTATGTTTTACAATCGTTCGTGCTGATAATCTTTTGGCTTATATACCAAAGAGCTTTCTTGAAAAGTTTTTCGATATATGCGTCATTTCAGCGCATCACATCAATTTGAGTGAAAGGAAATTACGTGAAGGTTCGAAAACCGAAACCTCACAGTAATTAGCCTTCGACTCCCCCGCTTTTGAGGCAGTCGAAGGACGGCTGTTAAAGAAGTGGACTGAGCTTACACCTCTTGCCTGTGCGCCTTACTAGGCGCTCGTTTTTGTGCGGAGCTACGCTTGGTCTTAAACCTAGGGGATTATATATGCTCTATTTATCACAAATGCTTGGCGAACCAGTCATTGATGCCAATGGGGAAAAGATTGGCTCCATCTCTGACCTTGCCATCCAAACCGGCGAAGTTTTCCCGCGCATTACCAGCCTGGCATTTTTAGGCCCGGGGAAAACTCCCTTCATGATTTCCTGGCGAAAATATGTTGGCGAATTTACCGAAGAAGGAATCATCTTAAAGGTTGATCGCACGGCTATTCGTTTTAGCTATCTGCAACCCGATGAAGTTCTTCTTGCGCGTGACCTTCTAAATAAGCAAATCGTTGATACGCAAGGCATGAAGGTTGTTCGCGTAAATGACCTCAAGCTTTCCGTTTCAGGTTCGCAGCTTCGTCTTCTTGGTGCAGAAGTTGGCATCCGTGGTCTACTACGTGGGTTTGCCCCTTGGGTTGAGCGCGCGGTTCTTGCCGTGGCTAAAACCTTCCATAAAAAGATAGATGAGAAGATCATCGCCTGGAACTACATGGACCTGCTTGATCGAGATCTTTCCAAGGTGCAACTTTCCGTGACGCACACGCGTTTGGACGAGCTTCATCCTGCTGACGTTGCTGACATTTTGGAACAGCTTGACCCAAAGCAGCGCGCAAACGTGTTCCAGCATTTGGATGACGCGCGCGCCGGCGAGGCCATCTCTGAGATGGAAGAAGAATTCCAGGCTGATGTTATTGGGGACTTGGATGATGCCCGTGCATCGCGCCTCTTGGGCGACATGGATCCTGACGATGCGGCGGACATCGTTGGTGACTTGCCCTACGAAAAGGCCGAAAAGCTCCTTCGCCTTATGGGCGTAGAAAACGCTGCAGGTATTAGGCAATTGCTGGGGTATCGCGAAGATACCGCTGGTGGCCTTATGACCACGCAGTATGTTTCCATGCGCACCACCGACACGGTGGCGGAAACTATCGAGGCGCTCCGTGCGCTTGATGAGGACCATCCAACTGTCAACTATGTTTATGTTCTTGACGAATATGACAAGCTGGTTGGCGTGCTTTCGTTACGCACGCTGGTATTGGCTACCAACGAAACGCCCCTTAAAGACATCATGTTTGATGAAATTATCACTGCCTTCCCTGAAGAGGAAGAAGAAGACGTAGCAGCCGACATTTCAAAGTACGATTTGTTGGCAATGCCAGTTGTTGATGAATCAGGCCGAATGCTGGGCATTGTTACCGTTGACGATGCTATGGAAGTTATCGAAGATGATGCTGAAGAAGGAAAGACCCGCTGGGTATGGACGCAACTCATTGTTGCCATCATCATCTTTATTATCTTCCTCATTCCCTATACCTTCGTTATTCTCCAACTTGCAGGAGGCCTTAAGTAATGAAGGCAACGGACGCTCAGCAAGATATCCAAGTGGCAGATTCCACGCAAAAGGCACCTTCGCAAAAGTCGAAGGCATTGCTCATTCTTGCCGCAATGGGTCCTGGCGTTGTTACAGCCATGGCGGGAAACGATGCTGGTGGCATTGCTACCTATTCAACCGTTGGGGCAAAATTTGGTTTTACCTCGTTGTGGGTAATACCGGTAATGTGCATCTTGCTCATTGTTGTTCAAACTACCGCAACACGCATGGGCGCCGTTACAGGTAAGGGTTTTTCAGCCCTTATTCGTGAGCGTTTTGGAATCCGGCTTACCGCGCTTGCTATGCTTGCGCTTTTGATTGGCAATATTGCTACCACGTTTTCCGAATTCGCCGGTATTGCATCAGGCATGGAAATCTTTGGCGTACCCCGTTGGGTTTCCGTCCCCATTGCAGCACTTGCTGTTTGGGCGCTTATTGTAGGCGGTAGCTACAAACGTGTGCAAAATGTTTTCTTAGCCATTTCTTGCGTTTTTGTAACCTATATAATTGCGGCCATCATTGCGCAACCAAATTGGAATTTGACGCTCATTCATACCGTGGTGCCAGAGGTTAGCAGTGATGTTAGCTTTCTTTCGCTTACTGTTGCCATGGTAGGTACCACCATCGCGCCGTGGATGATGTTTTTCACGCAAAGCAACGTGGTAGAAAAGGGCGTCAAGCTCAAAGACTTGTTTTTCCAGCGTATCGATGCAGTCACGGGCGCAATAGTTGCCTGCATTGTTGCCTGGTTCATCATTGTTACCACCGGTTCTGTTTTATATCCCGAAGGCATTGAGATCTCAGAAGCCGCCGACGCCGCCCGAGCCCTTGCGCCTTTCGCCGGCGAATACGCAGGCGCGCTTTTTGCGGTTGGTTTGGTAGCGGCAAGTTTGCTTGCTGCCTGTGTTTTGCCTCTTACTACCGCTTTTGTAATTTGCGAAGCGTTTGGGTGGGAAGCAGGCGTTTCCTTTAAGTGGAAGGAAGCTCCGCTCTTTAAAGGCATCTTTACCTTTATCATTGCCATCTCTGCTGTGGTTATTTTGATACCTTCGCTTGATTTGATGGGCATCATGCTTACCGCACAGTTTGTAAACGGTGTTATTCTTCCTATTCTGTTGGTATTTATGGCACTCATCTGCACCGATAAACACATGATGGGAGAACATACCGTTCCGTTAGTGACTAGAATTTTACTTATTGCCACCATTGTGGTGGTGGGAATTCTCTCTGCTGTCTGTTTGGTGATGCAAGTTTTAGGGATCGGGTAAGCATGAACGCAAATGAACAACAGCTATCAGACAGCGAACGGCTCCGAAGCGAATTGCGCGCGCAAGCAAAACGAGCGCGCAGTGAAATGCCCGAGCCATATCGCGCACATAAGAGTTCGCTCATTTGCCAATCACTGCTCACTTCGTTTGAAATCACGCTGGGAATAAAAGGGCTTGAGGCAAAAGATGTTTGCGTAGGACTATATTCGGCCTTCCCTGAAGAAGTTCAACTGCATGATTTTGCTCAAGAGTTGTATAACAGAGGTGCCAAGGTAGCTTTTCCGTGCATGATCAAGGATGCCTGGAGCACCAATGATGTTGAGCAAACCATGGAAATGCGCGTGGTGGATGCGCGCGCTTACCAAGAAAACAGTGTTCCTTTTTTGCGCAACCCGCTTAAAACCTACCTTCATGAAGATGAAGAACTTAGTGCGTTTCCCTATGTCAGCGCTGAGGAACTCACCATGATTGTGGTGCCTGTTGTAGCCTTCGATAAAGAAGGCAACCGGCTTGGCTATGGCGGAGGCAACTATGACCGCTACCTTACCCAAGTACCAAGCGAATGTCGCAAAGCTGGGGTTGCTTTTGCAGAACAGAGCGTGGATTCTGTCCCTTACGAAGAACACGACATTCCGCTTCCTATCGTGAGCCTTTAAGTGCGCCACGTCTAACACTCAATAACAAATCCTTAAAACGCCGACCGCGCGCTCACAACAAGGTAAGCAGTTTTGATCCTGCAAGCAGAAAGACGGCCTTTTTAAACAAGCGTACAAAACAAAACCGCTGTAACTCAATCAAGTTTTAAAAGAACTGTGCTTTTTTGCGCGCATAAAACAAAACCGCTGTGACTCGAACTTGAGCCACAGCGGTTTTCGCATGTTTTTATATGCTTTTGTATGCTTCGCTTAGGTTTATACATTGCACACATTCGCCAGCAAAACCCAGACGAATAAAGCTACAACGCCAAGCGAACCAAGCCACTTAGGTGAACTAGCCACCCAGGCGAACTGGGTCACCTAGGCCGACTAAACTACCTAAGCAGTCTTTCCATTGCGAATACGAACAACTACCAAGAAGATAATGAGCAAAATTGCTCCACCGATAAGTGAAATCCAAGGAGTTGCGGTAAAGCCAGAAACAAAATAGCCAATCAAGCAAATACCCGCTACCACACTTGCGTAAGGAAGCTGGGTGGTAACGTGACGCAAGTGGTCGCATTCCGCACCTGCTGAAGACAAAATGGTGGTATCTGAAATAGGCGAGGTATGGTCGCCATAAACCGCACCTGCAAGCGTTGCACCAATAGTGATAAGGAACAGCGGATCTGATTCAGGGAAAATACCCAAAACAATAGGAAGCAGAAGGGCGATTGTTCCCCAAGAAGTTCCCATTGCAAATCCAATGAAGCCTGAAACAATAAAGATAACAACCGGCAAGAATGCCAACTCAAAGCCGACGTTGGTCAAAACATCAGCAACAAATTGACCCGTTCCCAACATGTAACGGCAGCATCCGCCCAAACTCCAAGCAAGAACCAAGATCATAATGGCTCCTACCATAGAACGAACGCCTTCTGATGCGCCCTCAACAAAACCGCTCAAGGTAGTGAGCTTGCGAGGCAAGAACATGCACGCAGCAACAAGCAAGGCAACAACAACGCCAATACAAAGACCAGTGATTGGATCTTCGCCAACTGCGGTTGCAAAATCTACGCCTTCGAAGAAGCCACCAACATAGATCATGCCGATGATAGAGAAAATGATCAAAACCACGATAGGAATAATGAGGTCGTAGACCTTGCCCTTCGTTGATACCTCTAAGCCCTTGAATTCTTCCTGTGCTTTAGTAGCAGAATCTAAGTCAGACTGTTCGGTTACTACCGTCTCAGCGTCAACACCTTTTTCGGACGTCTCTGCCTTAATGACCGACTCCAACGCATGAGGATACGTACGAAGAGGCTCTTTGATGTTGTTTTCATAGTCTGCCTGTGCCTTCTTCATAGAACCAAAGTCTGCATTCAGGATTAACAATGCGAATACAAACAAGATGGTAAGCAGCGCATAGAAGTTGTAAGGGATAGATGCAATAAAGGTATTAAAGCCGTCATCGCCCAGGTATCCGCCAACAGCAACTGCCCAGGAAGAAACAGGAGCGATGATACAAACCGGTGCTGCGGTAGAGTCAATAATCCATGCAAGTTTTTCATGGCTTACTCTGAATTTGTCAGTGATAGGACGCATAACCGCACCAACGGTAAGGCAGTTGAAGTAGTCATCGATAAAGATGATGATACCTAAAATAGCGGTCATGATTGTTGCCATGCGAGCGCTTTTGATATGCTGTGCCGCCCACTGTGCATAGGCGCGGGAACCACCCGCTACCGCAATGACCACAACCAGCGCTCCTAAAAGCGCCAAGAATAATACCAGCGCAGCGTTACTCATTATCTGCTGCGCCAAAATGGTGGGGATATAGGTGAATGCTTTGATAAGCTGGCTCACACCTGCGCCTTCAAGCGTAAATTCGTAGATGATCAAGCCAGAAAAAACACCGGCGAGCAGTGAAGAGTACACTTCTTTTGTCAGCAAAGCCAAGCCAAGTGCTAACAAAGGAGGAATAATCGACCAAGCTCCGGTGCTGATAAGCTCAAATCCTTCCATACCTTCCTTCTTTTCTCCTAGGGGAATAATTCGCATAAATTATACGCAGAATTTGTTAATCGGTACGTACGAATAAGCAAACGACCCTCCCCTTACAGATGGACGGAGGGTCGTGGGGTGTTAAGCGGAAAAATAAGGCAGGTGCGTAGCAAGATTTTTGGGAGTTGCTGGCGCGCTTTGGTGCCGTTTTCAGCTTATGAATATCACGAAGGTCGCGATTGACGAGAGGCTGTTTGCGATATGCTTCGGCCTTGTTGTCTGCTAGCCTGCAATGCGCTTCGGCCTTGTTGTCTGCTAGCCTGCAATGCGCTTCGGCCTTGTTGTCTGCTAGCCTGCAATGCGCTTCGACCTTTGTTGTCTACTGGCTTTATGAAGCGCTGTCTTCTTTTAGCCTTCTGCGCTTTGCTTCTTTTTCCAGATCATGGACATATTCGCGGTCGATCGCCCCTTCCTGGGAAGGACGCTTAATTTCAAACGGAACTCGGGGTGTAAAGAAACTTACCAGCGGGACCACAATGAGTGAAATCAACATGGCAATTGCGCCACAGTTAATGGGCGAAGAAATGAACCCGATGAACATATTAGAAGTGGTAAGACCAACGCCTAAGATAAAACTTACCCATACACTTGCTTTTGAGATTTGCCCGCTGAAGAGACCCCAGAAAAACGGACCCAAGAAGGCTCCCGCCAAGGCACCCCAAGAGATACCCATGAGCTGTGCAATAAAGGTGATAGTTGAGTTGTATTGAACCAGAGCAATAGCAGCCGAAATAATAACGAAGACCACAATCAAACCGCGCATCCAGCTAATCTGCTTGCGCTCTCCCATGTTTTTGATGAGATTGTCTTTAATAAGGTCGAGCGTCAAAGTTGAAGAAGACGTCAGTACCAAAGAAGACAACGTAGACATCGATGCCGAAAGAACCAGCACTACCACAACACCCAATAAAATATCAGGGAGTCCTGAGAGCATGGTGGGAATGATTGAGTCATAAATAGGCGTTCCGTTTGCTGCATAAGAAATTTCGTCGCCAAACAAACGACCGAAACCACCCAAGAAGTAACTTCCACCGGCAACAACCGCAGCAAAAATGGTCGAGATGATAGCACCTTGCTTAATAGCAGGGCCAGACTTAATGGCATAGAACTTGGTGATCATCTGTGGCAAGCCCCATGTTCCCAGGGAGGTCAGAAGAATAACGCCTAAGAGGTTTGGCAAGTCCGGACCAAACATTGATACAAAGGCTCCCTGTAAATCAGTTCCTTCTGCAGGGATTTGAGACAAAGAAATAATTGCCTCCGTAAAGCCTCCTTGCCCCGCAAGCACCGCAGCAATAACCGCGATGATGCCCACCAGCATAATCAGGCCTTGGATAAAGTCATTCAAAACCGTTGCCATGTAACCACCTAGCACCACATAAATGCAGGTGACCAGCGCCATTCCAATTACGCATGCCTCATAGGGCAGGCCAAAAGCCATACCGAACAAGCGTGATAGGCCGTTGTAGACCGATGCCGTGTAGGGAATCAGGAACACAAAGATGATTGCAGCGGAAGCAATACGAAGCGCTTTTGATTGGAAGCGCTTTCCAAAGAATTCCGGCATAGTGGTGGCTTTAAGGCGTTGCGTCATTTCACGCGTGCGAGGTCCTAATACCCACCAAGCTAAAAGCGAGCCCAAAATAGCATTACCAATGCCAATCCAGAAGGCTGCCAAACCATATTTCCAGCCGAATTGTCCTGCATAGCCTACAAAAATTACCGCCGAAAAGTAACTAGTACCAAAGGCAAATGCCGAAAGCCACGGGCCAACATTACGCCCGCCTAAAATAAACCCGTCAACGCTTTTTGCGTGTTGGCGCGTATAAACCCCCACGCCTACTACCACGCCAACAAAAATGAGAATGATGCATATTTTTATAACCATGTTTTAAACTCTTTCCTTACGGTATGTCTGTTTGGTTATCTGCTTGCCTTAAACAAGCGCTTCAAATTCTGTAAACCCTTCAAGCTTTGTTTGCTTTCCTTAAAGAGACATCGCAATTGGAAACGCAAGACAAAAGCTGATAGCGTTTACTACTGGAGGCGCACACGACTTATGGCGCACGGCACAAAAAAAGCACCGAGCCAAAACTCGTGTGCTAACAATATCGATAATATTCCCTGTGAAGTTGTGCGCGCTTGGATTGCTGGGCTAAGTGCTGAGTCATGATAGCGCGAGCCTTGCTACACCCCTGAGCCAAATGCTGGGTCATAATAGCGCATGCTTTGCTACAGCCCTGTGCCAAGTGTTGAGTCATGATAGCGCGAACATTGGTGCACTCTTTAGTTAAGTGCTGAGTTGCAAGGGCACAACGGTCACAAAAAGCAGAATTAGACAAAGCAAAAGCGCCTCTGCGGGAGGTAGCATTCACCTTGATGCTCAGTTCGTTTTTATGTCCTTGCTTAAATGTCATGCGAAGCACTTTATCACAATAAAGAACAAGCTGTAAAGAATATTTGTGCCAAGCGGTCAAGCGAAGCAACAAGGATTATGTACGAATGCGCTCAGATTTTCCGGACAAATCAAAAAACAGTTAAGCATCCAAGCTCAAAACTCTGTCTATAGCACAAACAAGCGCAACCGAAAACGTTGAAGCACTAGAGGCAAATCAGAATAGATTAAGCTCGAAGTCACCCGTGCTCCTACCATTCGCTTGCGCTTATGGATTCATGGTAGTTCGTTTGGTAACAACCTCGCGAAAATAAGGCGCTCGTGATTCGTTCATGTGTAGCGCAAGCTCATTATGCGTCGCACTGCATCGTTCCGTATTTTTTTAGGATCGCTTCGCTCGGTGTGTGGGTCGAAAACGATTGAAGCTTAAGACCTATACATCGAGCGAAGCGATCAAAGGAAAGTTTGAAAACGCTGAGTGCTTCTCGTCTTAACCTTTTCTGATTTGCCTTCATGGCATCAATTCGACTTGTTTTAGATCGGAGCCTAAAACATCCTTGTGCTTCTGATTTGCCCCTATAGTGAGCTTTGAGACGCACCATTTTGCTCTTGTTTTGCTTAAAATTCGTCAGAAAATTTTCAAAAACTTCGCTAAATTCACTTGTTTTGATACGTATATATAGCATTACCAGTTCAGCTTTATATTTTTTGCTTATTCCTGGTAGTTGTTCGCTTCTATTCGTGCTTTTTTATATATGGTTTTCACTCAAATCTCTTGCTTTGTCCATCTTCGCGCTATTTATATTCTGTAGATAAATATTCATCATTCGGAGTTAATCGAGCTACTCAATCTGTCCAAGGAGTAGTATATGAATATCCAACAGGTCTTTGCGCAAAACATGAAAAACATCCGCCAAGAATGTGACCTCACCCAAGAAAAACTTTCAGAGAAAAGCGGACTCCACCGCACTTATATTGGCGGTATAGAGCAAGGGCGCATCAACGTAAGCCTAAAGAATATTGGCAAAATTGCCGATGCCCTCAATACCAACCCGGCCTTCTTTTTTACTTCGCTTGAATCATCTGAAGAAGAGCAAGAAACATCAACAAGCAACAAAACAGACAAAACTGAAACCAGCCCTCTCAAGAAAACCGAAGAACCTGAACCCGTCATATATTCCCTCTGTATCCAAAAAGGAACAGAAATCTCTTTTGAGCCTATAGAGGTAGACAATCTGGATTTTGACATACAGATTCTTTGTTCGCTTATTCAGCACAACTATTCAGCCCAGGAACTTCCCAAGCAATTTGAAAAAACCAAGCAGGAGCTTCTTGAGTACTACCATTACGAAAAGGAACACTAGCCCCGAACAGGCAAAGAGCCAATCTAAAAAAGGCTTGCCACTTAGGCAAGCCTTTTTATAGCTTCTGTAATGTATTGGTCAACCAAGCCTAACCAAGCGAGCTCTTAATGAATAGCGCTTGATCCGTAGGTGGTTTTGTCTTTGAGAATAACGTCGTGAGCGCCACCTTCAACAATTGACGTGGAGCTTACCACCGTAAGCTTTGCTTTCTCCTGAAGCTCAGGGATGGTAAGTGCGCCACAATTACACATAGTAGATTTAACCTTAGAAAGCGTAAGCTCAACATTGTCTTTCAAAGAGCCTGCGTAAGGAACGTAAGAGTCAACGCCCTCTTCAAACTTGAGACCCTTCTTTCCGCCCAAGTCATAGCGCTGCCAATTGCGCGCACGCGCGGAGCCTTCGCCCCAGTATTCTTTCATATAATTGCCATTGACCGTCACCTTGTTAGTTGGGCTTTCGTCAAAGCGAGCGAAATAACGTCCCAGCATCATGAAGTCTGCGCCCATGGCAAGAGCTAGCGTGATGTGATGGTCATAAACAATGCCACCGTCAGAGCAAACAGGAATATATTCGCCGGTTTCTTTAAAGTATTCATCGCGTGCAGCTGCAACCTCAATCAAAGCAGTTGCCTGACCACGACCGATGCCTTTTTGTTCACGCGTGATACAGATGGATCCGCCACCAATGCCAACTTTGATGAAGTCTGCACCAGCTTGCGCCAAGAAGCGGAAGCCTTCTCTATCAACAACATTACCGGCGCCCACCTTTACTGAATTGCCATAGTGAGAACGAATCCAGTCGATGGTACGTGATTGCCATTCGGAATAACCCTCTGATGAGTCAATACACAACACATCCGCTCCCGCATCTATCAAAGCAGGAACACGCTCAGCGTAGTCACGCGTATTAATGCCAGCGCCTACCAGATAGCGCTTATGTCCGTCGAGCAATTCATCAGGGTTAGATTTGTGCTGTTCGTAGTCCTTACGGAAAACCATATAAAGAAGGTTGTCATTTTCATCAACAATAGGAAGCGAATTAAGCTTGTTATCCCAAATGATATCGTTTGCTTCTTTTAAGCTGGTATCAGCAGAAGCAACAATGAGCTTTTCACGAGGAGTCATAAAGTTGGTTACGGGTTCATCAAGGCTCATACGGGAAAGACGATAATCGCGTCCGGTAACAATACCCAAAAGCTTGCCTTGAGAACGTCCGCCTTCAGTGATTGGCATAGTGGTGTGACCATGCTTTTCTTTCAGAGCAACTACATCACGAAGAGTAGCAGTAGGAGCAAGGTTGGAGTCACTGCGAACAAAACCAGCTTTGTGATCTTTAACGCGACCAACCATGGCAGCCTGGCTTTCAATAGACTGAGAACCATAGATAAATGAAAGGCCACCCTGCTGAGCAAGCGCAACAGCCATTCCGTCATCAGAAACGGCCTGCATGATAGCAGAAACCATAGGGATAGAAAGCGAAATTGCAGGTTCTTCGCCCTGCTTATATTTAACCAAAGGAGTCTTAAGACTTACTGCTTCAGGTGTACATTCCGAAGAAGAATATCCGGGAACGAGCAAATACTCGTTAAAAGTACGCGATGGTTCTTCAAAGTAGTAGGCCATTGAATTCTCCTCTGCTCATTACAACTCAAATCCTCCCATAAAAAGAGGAACCTGCTCACCAACTTTCGCAAGTTCCCCCATTATAGTCACCCATAAGCCCAACTTCCATGAAAGTTGGGCAAAAAGCGTCAAGTAATCTTTAATAGTCTTACGTTTTTGTAAAAAACGCTTAACAACAGCGGTTAGGCGAAAATGATTTTGAGATTTCGCCGGCCTCTACAGAACTTTGCTTCTTCTGCTAGCTTCTGCAGAACCCTGCCTCCTCTGCCGAACTCTGCAAAACCCTGCCTCCTCTACCGAAACTCTACAGAACACTGCTGCCTCTGCCGAGTCCCGCCAGCTTTTCGCACTTCCGGCGCTTACGCATTCAAGAAGGCAACGTAACCGCGGTATGCTTCATAGACATCAGCCTTTGAAGTAACCTCCCAAGGAGCATGCATGGAAAGCACCGGCACTCCGCAGTCAATTACGTTCATGCCATACTGAGCCAAAATATAAGCAATGGTTCCGCCACCGCCTGCATTCACGCGACCCAGTTCTGCAGTTTGGAAATGTACTTTGGCCTCATCCATAATCTTGCGCAAGAAGGCAATATATTCTGCGTTGGCATCGTTTGAGCCAGATTTTCCGCGTGCGCCCGTATACTTATTGAACACAAGGCCCTTGCCACAGTATGCGCTGTTTTTTGCCTCGAACACTGACGCATAAGCAGGATCGAACGCCGCGCTCACATCGCTTGAAAGCATATTGGAATGCGAAAGCGCACGCCTCAACGGCAAAATTCCGCCTTCGCCGGCAAGCTCCATGATTTCAGCAATGGTATTTTCGAAAAACATCGACGTCATGCCGGTGGCGCCCACGCTACCAATTTCTTCTTTGTCTGCCAAAATGCAAACGCTTGTTGTTTTAGGATTGTTCACCTCAAGTTGCGCAACCAAGGAGGTATAGGCGCATACGCGATCATCCTGCCCGTAGCCCAAAATAAGACTGCGATCAAAGCCACATTCGCGTGCTCTGCCGGCGGGAACAACCTCTAGTTCTGCCGAGAGGAAATCCTCTTCCTCTATGCCATATTCATCAAACAGAAGGGAAAGGATTTGAGCCTTTGCCGGCTCTTTTTGCGAAAGAATCTTGAGTTCATCTTCGTAGGTTTTCTTCTTCTTTTCGCCGGCAACGTTGGCCTGCTCTTCGGTGAAGCTGGAAGGCTGACTGCCCACTAAAATATCAAGATTTTCGCCTTCGACTACCAAATTTCCTGTCTTCTTCATTTGCTCATCACCCAAGTGAGGAAGCAAGTCAGTCACACAGAAAACAGGATCGTCAGCTTTGTCACCAATAGAAACTTCAACAAGTGATCCGTCCTTTTTGGCAATAACGCCATAGAGTGCAAGCGGAAGCGTTACCCACTGGTAGTTTTTGATGCCTCCGTAATAATGGGTATCAAGCAAAACGAAATCATTTGTTTCGTAAAGGGGGTTCTGTTTTAAATCCAAACGGGGAGAGTCAATGTGCGCCCCTAAAATGTTGAAGCCTTCTGAAAGAGGCTTTTTGCCAAGCTGAACCAGCATGATGGATTTGCCGTAAATGTCCGCCCAAATTTTGTCGCCCGCTTTAAGCTTTGCTCCTTTTTTGCGTGCGCTCTCCAAGGAGACATACCCTGCTTTTTCGGCAAGCTTGATAGCTTGCTTAGCGCAGAGACGCTCGGTTTTGCATTCCGAAATAAAGTCGATATATCCTTCGGAAAGCTTATTGAGTGCCGAAATTTCTTTAGCCGAATAATCTTTCCAAGCATTTTTTCGTTCCATGAAGCAATCCTCTCTGGTGGTTTTATCCCCAACGTTAAACGCCTACTTGAAATACTGGTCTTCAAGGTTTTTTAGCGTGCCGTCTTTTTCCATTTCCTTAAGCACTTCATTAATAGCATCTTTTAGCGCCGTATTATCTTTGTTAACCGCTATGCCGTATTTTTCCCCAGTGGCAACTTTTTCAAGAATTTCCAACCCGGAATAGGAAGAGGCTATCATCGTTTTAGCCACCGGATAGTCAACTACCAGGGCTTGAGATTTCTTTGCTTGAACAGAAGCAAAGCACTCCGCTGCCGTCTCGCAACCAGTTGATGCCTCTGATATCTTCTTCGCATAATCTAGGGCTGTGGAATCCGTCATTGCCACAACAGATTTTCCTTTGAGCTCAGATTCACTTGCATAACTGCCCTTGGCAACCACTACTGCCAAATCGGAGATATAGTAGGAATCGGAAAAATCGACCAGCTTTCCTCGCTCAGAATTGATTGAGAGTGCCGAAATTCCCACGTCGCATTGGCTTCCATCCGCAATGGTGGGAATAATGTCATCAAATTTGGTATCCCTAATTTCACATTCGAGGCCTAAGCGTTTGGCCACCTCT
Source organism: bacterium (assembly GCA_963586955.1). Classification (GTDB taxonomy): domain Bacteria; phylum Actinomycetota; class Coriobacteriia; order Coriobacteriales; family Eggerthellaceae; genus Anaerotardibacter. The sequence goes on along the minus strand of CAVABR010000058.1, from coordinate 53,963 downwards.
TGAATTACTGCGATGTCAAAACCAACGGGGTTGCCATTCTCTGAACTTTCAAGGGGCGGAAAATCAAGAGAAGAAGCAACGGTGAGCTTTCCGCTGTTAACTACTTTGTACGTGGCTTTTTGCGAAGAGGTACTGCATGCGCAACCGGCCAAGGCAGCTATAACGAAGGCCATGATTGCAACTATCGAAACGCTCTTTATAAACCCTTTACGCTTCATGGTTCTCTTTTTATACCCCTTCTTATTGATGGCAAATAAGCAGTTAGTCAGTTCGCATCCTTAAAAACGCTCAGCGCTTATCTGCATATTGGTACTCAATAAACAACTAGTCAGTTCGCTTACTTGCCTGCGCTGAATTACTACGCGCAAGCCATCCAAACAACCAGCCGAAAAAATACTTTGCGAACACGAGTTCGGCTACCTCGATGTCTGTCTACGCGCGAGTCATTCAAGTGGCCAGCCGAAAAAATGCCCTATCCTACCTGCAGTTTTTATCCTTATGCGCTCTGCGGTTATTCTTTTGCCTTATCCGCGCTCTGTACCTGTTCTTTTTCTTTATCTGCACTCAGCGGTTGCTCTTTTACTTCAGTTTGCTTTTTTATTATATCGTCTGCAGAAACAAGCGTAAGATCCCCTTCTTTTATCCAGCCAATCTTCCTGAAGAAAAGACCAATGAGATAGGTCAAAACAGCAGGAAGAATAAAGCAAATCAGAATAAGGCCAACCCAATCGAAGGCTGTAATTGCGCTCATGGTACCAGCAGTAATATCAGAGATCCATCCCGTATAAACACCGATAGGACCTACCAAACCGCATGTTCCCATACCAGAAGAAATTGCAGCGCCGTCCATCTTGAGCTGGAAAATACAAGTAGCAATAGGACCGGTAATTGCTGAAGCAAGCGTAGGCGGAATCCAAATTCTAGGATTGCGAATGATATTACCCATCTGAAGCATGGAAGTACCCAGGCCTTGAGATACCAAACCACCCCAACGGTTTTCCTTAAAGCTCATTATGGCGAAACCAACCATCTGCGCACAGCATCCTGCAACCGCAGCGCCTCCTGCAAGACCGGTCAGACTCAACGCAGCGCAAATTGCGGCAGACGAAATGGGTAGCGTCAGCGCAATGCCTACCAAAACTGACACGATTATTCCCATAAAGAAGGGCTGAAGTTCCGTTGCCCACATGATGATGCCACCAACCCAGGTAGCAGCCGCACCAATAGCGGGCGCACAAGCAATAGAGAGCAAGCAACCTCCCATGATGGTAACAAAAGGCGTAACCAAAATATCTATCTTGGTTTCACCGGAAACCAGCTTGCCTACCTCGGTAGCAATGAGCGCCACTACTAAAACTGCAAGCGGGCCACCGGCACCTCCAAGCGAATTAGCAGCAGTGCCAACCGCAACCATAGAAAACAGAACGAGCGCAGGTGCCCTGAGTGCAAATGCAATAGCAACCGCCATAGCAGGACCTGCAGCGCTCTTAGCAAAATCTCCTACCTCAGTGAACAAGGGAAGCCCTGCTTGCTGGCCAATAGTTGACAAAATAGTTCCCATCAACAATGAAGCAAAAAGACCTTGTGCCATTGCTCCTAATGCATCAATGAGATAGCGTTGTACCGATATTTCAACATTTTTCCGTGCTAAAAAGCCTCTTACTGCTTCCATTCCTTGTTTTTCTTCCTTTTCAGATCTTTTGCCTACACTGTCTTTGGTTAACAAAGGCCTCTTTTGAGAACACCAACATAGATCATCGCTGTTTTCAAAAGAGGCCCCCTGTATGCGTTTGACACGTAATCATGCGCTATCGCATACGTATTCTGTATTCTGTTTGCGCTCTTGGCGCCTTGTGCATCTGCTGTTAAAACGTCTGGATGCTCCCAATAACACCCATCACACGCGTAGCTTCTTCTTTGCTGTCTAGCGGTGAACTGCCCGGCAAACCCCTAACAACTAAACGGTACCCACCTACCATGCGTTGCCTTATAAGGGAACTGCCCAGCAAAACCCCGACAAGCTTTAGGCTTTCTCTATACCTAAAATCTCCAATGCGGTTCTATAACCACCCGAACCGTAATTGAGTGCTTTTGATACCCGAGCTATCGTTGTTGCCGAAGCGCCCGTCACCTGCTCAATGGCAGTGTAAGATTTTCCTTCTTCTAAAAGGCGCGCCACGCTTAAACGCTGTGATATATCTTTTATTTCGCGAACCGTGAAAAGATCTTCCAAAAGTGCATAGCCGTCGTTATTGTTTTTTATCCCGCTCATCACCGTTAAAAGATCTTCGACTTCTTGCGTTCTTAAATCGGACACATCGACACCCCCTTTCTTCTGCCTTTTTACAAAAAGAGCCCTGATATTACCAACCAAGGCTCTTTTGCTGTTTCATTCTTAAAAGATCAAAGATTGCTCCTAGTAAGCAATGCGCGTAATCCAATCTTCGTACTCAGGCACTTTGCCATAAGCAACGTCAAAGTAGCGCTTCTGAAGTTCAGAAGTTATAGGGCCAGCTTTGCCAATTTCACGATCATCAATGCTTGCAATTGGGGTGAGCTCTGCAGCAGAACCTGTCATGAACATCTCATCTGCAATGTATAAATCAGAGCGTGTGAGAGATTCTTCAATTGCAGGAATATCCATATCGCAAGCAATGGTCAAAACAGAGTCACGCGTAATACCTTCAAGAAGACCATCTGACAGAGGAGGAGTTGAAAGAATTCCGTTGCGTACTACAAAGAGATTCTCACCCGTGCCTTCGCATACATAACCTTGTTCGTTGAGCATAACTGCTTCAGCATAGCCGTGCTGTTTTGCCTCAAGCTTTGCAAGAATTGAGTTCATGTAAGAAGCGGAAGACTTAACAGCTGGTGGAATTGCATTGAAAGAACGCTGACGCCAAGAAGAAATGCCTACTTTAACACCGTTCTGCAATGCTTCTGGGCCAAGATATGCATCCCAAGGCCAAACGGCAATGATGACATCCACGGGAGCGCCCGTTGGATCAACACCCATCTGACCATAACCATAATAAGCAAGCGGACGAATGTAGCAAGCTTTCAAGTTGTTCTTTTTGATAACGTCGATGGTTGCCTGGCAAAGCTCATCGACAGAATAAGGAATGTTCATCATGGCAATTTTTGCACTGCGATGAAGGCGTTCCATGTGATCACGGAGACGGAAAATAACTGCCTCGTCTGTGTCAGTGTTGTGGTAGCAACGCATGCCCTCAAAAACGCCTGAGCCATAGTGCAAAGCATGAGTAAGTACATGGGTGGTAGCTTGTTCCCAAGGAACCATCTCGCCATTTTTCCAGATGTAATCTACCGGTTGAAGATCAGCCATCTCATTTCCTTCCGCGAAAACCAACTGTAAGAACTATTGCCCTGTGTTATACGGGCAGAGCAAACATATCTTTTTCGCTATTCTACTCCATTTAATTGGAGTGAGAAGAATAAAGTGCTCAGATGGCCTATAAACTCTTAAGACTTCATATCGAGAAGAGCATCGCTCGAAGCAGACGTCGTGATCTTTGCGCCCGGATGGAAAATTCGACCTTTGCATTCCCTGCATGTATTCTCCACGTGCACTCTCTTTAACACTCCCATAGCTAAAGCAAGGGTTTTTTTGTTTTCGTTACAAAAACGCCCTTGCTCACCCGCTCTATTCAGATTTTGGATTTACTTCGTCTCTTTAGCCTGAGCTGTTTTGGTTGTCTTTTCTTTAGTAGAGGCAGTTTTGGTCTTGGCTGTTTTTGCTTCGGGGGTTTTGGCCTTGGCAGCTTTAGCACCGGATGTTTTCGTCTTAGCAGAAGCGGTTTTTGCCTCGGTGGTTTTAGCACCCGCTACTTTCGCCTTGACGGTCTTGCTCTCGGTAACTTTAGCGCCCGCTGTTTTAGTCTTGGTTGTCTTAGCCTCAGAAGCTTTCACTTCGGCAATCTTAGCTTCGTTTATTTTTGCTTGCTCCACCTCTTGCGCCTGCTCTTTGAGCTGATTGCGACGCTGGCGCGCTGCTTCCTCAACATCGTTTGTCTGAACCGCATGCATCAAAATCTGCATACGATGCTCCACATCCGTAATGATGTCAGAGCAATTTTTAAGCTCGTCAAACATGTCGATGCCCTCAAGCTCACCGTTGTTTTTATACTTCAAGGTATGCTCAAGCGATGCCCAAAAGTCCATAGCTATGGTGCGAAACTGAATTTCTACCGGAACGCACTGCTTCCTATCCAAGAAATTGATAGGGATTTTCGCAATGACATGCAAACTGCGATACCCATTAGGTTTAGGGTTTGCAATGTAGTCTTTGATCTTGATAATTTCTAGATCATCTTGCATGGATAGCACTTTTACCAGCGCATATACGTCATCAATATAGGAAACAATAACCCTCACGCCCGCTATATCAAGAACGTTTTCTTCCATGGAAGCAAGCGTCAAAGGTTTTTCGTAACGAACCATTTTTTCGAATACGCTCTTAGGCTTTTTTATTCTGGTCTCAATATGATGAATAGGGTTTCGATTGAAGCGAAATTCTAAGTCAGCATCAAGAATCTCGAAACGCGTTTCCATTTCCTTGACCGCTGCTTCGTATTTCTTAAAAACAGACTTAGAAGCCCGTACGAATACATGATATTTATCAGCAACGGCACGAACTTGTTCTGTCGTTGACTCTTTCGATGGCATAAAGCCTACACCTCACGTTATCTCTATATCCCTTAAACACTGCGCCAAAAGCGACCGCGCTTTCTTCGCTCTGCGCAATTTTGCGCTCTTGCTCTGCGCTACTTTGCGCATTTGCTTTACTCTGCACCGCTTTGCACACTTACTTTGCTCTGCGCCACTTTACGCGCTTGCTTACATTCTTGCTCGCAGTGTTACGGTACGCGCTTACTTTGTGCTACTCCGCTTCGCACCCGCGCTCTACATTCTTGCTTTGCGCAGTTGGCGCAGTTTCCTCTTCCGCTTTATTTTCTGTCTTATTTTGAGTGACCTGAAATAAAAATGCCCGAATTTTTACAAAATTCGAAAAACTGTTATTCAAATTCTGCAAAAAAACAAGAAGGCAAGGAAAACCTTGCCTTCTTTTCTTGTTAAAACAATTTGCACTGAAGTCTTGATGTGCGCTTCAGCCATTAAGCCTTCGCCCTTGAAGCCGTGCCCAGTTTCCCGTACAAACCCTTTTTCTTATGAATAGAAAAGGATGTCATTGTAGGTTGGAACAGGCCAGTAATCACGCTCAACTACGCATTCAAGTGCGTCAACTTCTGCACGCAAAGCCTCCATTGCAGGAATAACCTTCTGTGCATAAGCATCTGCCTGCTCTTGCAAATCCTCAATTGCCTCAGCGGCATCATGTTCAGCAACCAAGGTGCGAACACACTTTGCAGTAGCACTTACGCCTCTGAGCAAAAGCTTGAGGAGCGCTTCGTGCTCTTTCAAATCGGCGCCTGTGATAGCAGTTTTAACTGCCGTGATGTTGTTAGCAAGATTTGCCATGTAGTCACTGATAGCAGGAAGATATGTGCGACGAGCCATACGAATCATGACGCGCGCTTCAATGTTGAGAAGCTTGGTGTACTTATCAAGCTTAACCTCATAGCGACTTCTTACCTCAGTTTCGCTCATGACACCAAACTCTTCGAAAAGGCTGATGGACTTTTCGCTCACGAAGCAAGGAAGCGCTTCTGCCGTGGTGCGGTTATTTGCCAAACCGCGACGAGCCGCCTCTTCTTCCCATTCTTCAGAGTAGCCATTGCCATTGAAGATGATGCGCTGATGATCAGTCAACGTCTTCTTGATATAGGCAATTGCTGCCTTTTCAAATTCGGCACCCTCTTTGCCCTCCATAGCGTCAGCAAAGTCTTTCAAGCTCTTTGCCATTGCGGTGTTGAGGATCATATTTGCATCAGAGAGGTTAACCGAAGAGCCTGGCATACGGAATTCAAACTTGTTTCCGGTGAATGCGAAGGGGCTGGTACGGTTACGATCAGTATTGTCCTTCAAGAATTTAGGAAGAACTGCAACGCCTAAGTCCATTGAAACGCGCTCTGCTGAATGATATTCATCACCAGAAATGAGAGACTCAACAATAGCGCCCAACTCATCACCCAAGAAGATAGAGATAATAGCAGGAGGAGCTTCGTTTGCACCCAGACGGTGGTCATTACCAGCAGAAGCAACACTCATACGCAAGAGCTCTTGATATTCATCAACGGATTCAATAACGCTGGTGAGGAAGATCAAGAAGCGAAGGTTGTCCATAGGAGTGTCGCCTGGATCAAGCAAGTTTACGTTGTCATAAGAAAGTGACCAGTTGTTGTGCTTACCAGAACCGTTGATGCCCTCAAATGGTTTTTCATGCTGAAGGCAAACCAAACCAAAGTGGGAAGCATCCAAGCGCATCTTTTCCATGGTGAGAAGGTTCTCATCAATTGCGCGATTGGTGTTGGTAAAGATTGGAGCAAGCTCGTGCTGAGCCGGTGCAACTTCGTTGTGCTTCGTTTTCGCTGAAACACCCAAAGCCCACAGGTCATCGTCAAGCTCTTTCATGAATTCATTAACCGTTGGGCGAATAGCACCGAAGTAATGCTCTTCAAGTTCCTGACCCTTGCTAGGAGGAGCACCGAAGAGCGTACGGCCCGTCATCATAAGGTCTTGACGCTTTTCGTAGTCCTTCTCAGAGATAAGGAAGTATTCCTGTTCTGAACCAACCGTAGTAACAACGCGATGGCCATCTTCGCCAAAGAACTTCAAAACACGCTGAGCCTGTTCGTCCACAACGCGCATAGAGCGAAGCAGTGGGGTTTTCTTGTCAAGTGCCTCACCGGTATAACTGCAGAATGCGGTTGGGATACAAAGAACCTCATCTTTGATGAAAGCGTAACTGGTTGGATCCCAAGCAGTATAACCACGAGCCTCAAAGGTTGCTCTTAAGCCACCTGAAGGAAAACTGGAAGCGTCAGGTTCGCCCTGAATAAGCTCTTTGCCTGAGAAGGTCATGATTGCGCGACCATCGCCCGTTGGATTCAAGAAGCTGTCATGCTTTTCGGACGTGATTCCACTCAAAGGCTGGAACCAGTGCGTGTAGTGAGTAGCGCCTTTTTCGATTGCCCATTCTTTCATTGCATGAGCAACAACGTTTGCCACCTCAATATCAAGAGGTTTTCCTTCTTTGATAGTTTTTGCAAGGCTCTTATACGTTGCTGAAGGAAGGCGTTCCTTCATCACGTGATCATTAAAGACCATTGAGCCATAGATTTCAGAGACTTTTGCCATGCGAGGTTCTCCTTAAACTGGCTGTCGAAACAGCTCCTTGCGCGAGATATTCTCTATATTGTGCCACATTAAACACTGAACACCTCTTTGGTTTTTCTTTACTAGTTTAGAGTAGTGAGCCTATGTTTCTAATTCTTTTCGGAGCGAAGAACACTTCATTAACCAAAAGAACAAAAAAATGACGACGCGCGTGATGAAATGCGAAGCGAATTGTGCTACTTGGTGCTTGAACTTGAGCAATAGAAAACGAGGCTTTGAATGTTTTCTATCACCCTTGGATTTATGAGAAATTTTTGGTGCTTGAACTGAGAGACGGAACCCTTTTAGTCTTCGTCTTGACACTCCCCGTAGCTAAAGCAAGGGGATTCTTGTTTCGTTGTAAATCTTGCGCCTTTTCAAAAAGCGAACAGGTTAACAACTAGTGGTTAGACTCTTCAGCGTTTTCAGCATGAGAGGCTTCTTCGGTTTCTAAGTCCTCACGCTCAAAGAGCACGCCAATTTTGTCGATGCGCAAGCCATCCATAACTTCTGTTGAAAGGGTAATTTTCCAGCCTTCATGATGAAGGATGTAGATATCGCCCTCTTCGGGGATCTTATCCAACAAATCAAGCATGAGGCCACTTGCTGTTTCGTAGTCGAAAATAGGGACAGGCTCAAATTCCAAAAACTCTACCAGCTGATCTACTGGCAAGGTGCCGTCTACCACATACTTGCCTTCGCCTACTTTAAGAATTTCATCCTGCTCGTCGTGCAGATATTCGTCTTCTACCCTGCCAATGATTTGCTCAACCACGTCAGTCATGGTAACAATGCCCGACGTTCCGCCATGTTCATCTACTACAACGGCTATCTTGGTATGATTTTCTTGGAGTACCTGCAACAATTTTGCAATGGAAATGCTTTCGGGAACTGCCTGAATAGTGCGAATTTTAAGGTCTGCCATGGTGGATCCTTCGGGGAGAAGGTAGGCATCCTTAATGTGGACGAAACCAATAATGTTGTCTTTGTCTTCCCTGAATACCGGATAGCGGGTGAATTTATTCATGCCCATAAAATCAAGGTTGGTTTCAAGGTCATCCTCTTCATCAATGCACAAAATTTCCGTACGAGGCGTCATAATTGCCTTAGCGTCTTTGTCGTCCAGTTCGAAAATATTGTCTAAATATTGGTATTGCTCTTCGTCAATTGAGCCACTATCAACTGATTCTTCCAGCAAGATTTTGATCTCTTCTTCGCTATAAGCGGAACTGTCTTCCTCAGATGTATTGTGACCGGTAATCTTCATGAAGCCATTGGTTATGCTGTTGAACAGCCACATGATAGGAAACGTGATGCGGTAAAACCAATACAAGGGCGTTGCCGTGAAAAGCGCATAGCGCTCTGTGTTAACGATAGCCATTGATTTAGGAATGAGCTCACCTACCACAATATGCAAAGCAGTGATGATGATAAAGCCGATAGCCACGGCAATGGCAGAAACAGCATTTTGAGACAAGCCGATTGCCGCAAGGCCAGGATAAATAAGACTTGAAACAGCAGGTTCGCCCAGCCAACCTAGAGCAAGCGAAGCAAGCGTGATGCCCAACTGACAGGCCGAAAGATAAGCATTGACGTTTTGCGATATTGCCAAAGCGCATTTTGAGCCAGGCTTTTTCTGCTCAACCAAAAGCTCGATTTGAGACTTACGAATACGAACTAATGAAAATTCAGCAATAACAAAGAAAGCATTCATTAGTAGAAAGAGAATAACAAGGGCAATACTTAGACCAACGGGCATTAAAAACGACTCCTTTTCCTTCGTTCAATTCTATGGTCTTTAAAGCAATTTGTCACTAGAGGGCTTCGTTAAATCTGGTAAGGCCACCATTATCCGAAAGCTCCGGAAGTACTTGTTGAGCTTTGTGTTGACGTGCTTGCGGTTGGAGCAAAGGGGAATGAACCACCCATGAGCATGTAGAGCAAAACTAAAATAGCTTGGCACAAGAAGCCTAACCAGGCGGTATTTATCACCTGTCTTCTTTTTTTGGTTGGATACGAGCTTGCCATAAGCCATGCTCCCAGCATGCCGAAGAAGCCTCCGACAAACCCAAGCGCGAACCAGCCCAATCTTGCCAGTGGCGTTAAGGGAGCAGCGTTCTTTTCATTTTGCTGGTCGTTGCCATCGCCCGGCGTGCCAAAAAAGCCCCATTGGAAATTGGGTTCTTGTTGGTTTGGTTGTTGTTGATTAGGTTGCTGTTGGTTGGTCTGTTGTTGGTTGGGTTGTGGCTGGTTGGGTTGTGGCTGGTTGACCTGTTGTTGGATGGGCCACTGGTTCGACTGTGGCTGGTTTGACTGTTGTTGGTCAAACTGCTGTTGTTGGTTAGATTGTGATCGAACGGGCTGTTGACCACTTTGCGATTGTCCTTGCCACTGCTGAACCTGCGGTTGATAGTCTTGTGGTTGAGCGGGTTGTTGGCCACCCTGTTGGACGCCGTTTTGATAGACGCCTCCATTTTGCCCAAATGCATTGCCGTCCTGATTGCCATTTATACCGTTTTGCACCCCTGTAGTTCCTTGCGCTTGTTGCGTATTCGCAAAAGAACCAGCGTGGTTCTGATTAGCTTTAGGGGTAATAGGAGGAATTGGTGCCGTTGACTTATTAAGATTCCCTGTCACCGCTTCGCTTGATGAAGCCACCTGACTCGCTTGAGCAGATTGAACAACCTGATCCGGTTGGCTTTCCTGAACTGATTGAGTAACTTGGCTTGCTTGATTTTCTTGCCCGAACTGACCCACTTGACCAGCCTGGCTCCCCTGGCTTACTTGACCAGTCTGCCCCGGCTGATCGAACTGAGCCACTTGACCCGCTTGGCCTGGTTGCTCTTGCAAAGGCATCTGATTTGCCTGGCTCATCTGGCTTACCTGATCTGTCTGATTTGTCTGATTTGCCTGATTTATAATCTGCGCATAAACGTCTTGCTGATTATTCTGATTTTGAGAATTTTCTTCTTGCGTCATATGTGCCTCTCGTCTGAAGATTTCTCTTTCATTGTATCGGAAGGTTTTGAAAGCATAAAAACAGTTGCCATAATGCAAACAAAGCCGACAATATCAATCCATGTAAACGAAGTTCCCAGCCAAATTACCGCAAAAGCCGTAGCAGAAACGGTCTCTACGCTTGCAATGAGACTTGTTTTTCCCGCCCCAATATCTTGCACAGCTTGAAAATACAGCGTGAAACCAATTACCGTACCCACAAAAACCAAACCAACAAACAAAACTACAAAGCCTTCGGTTGGGATGGCAGGAATGTTTTCCCAAGGGCGAACGATGGCCGAAAACACCAAGCCACCAATAAGGAGCGCGCTCGCAATAACCGGCACACTTCCATATCTCAACATTAATTTCCCCGGAATAAGGGTATAGATTGCGAAGGCCACCGCAGAAAGCAAACCCCAGAACAATCCTTCAGGCGAAAGTACCATAGTGGTAGGGTCACCATGCGTTGCTAAAAGAAATGTACCCACCACTACTAAAATCATGGCGCAAATTTCCACTAACGAAGGCTTGCGCCCTCCTTTAAAACACAGGAACAGAACCACCATCACCGGTCCGATATATTCAAGAACGGTAGCGGTGCCTGCATTCGAATATTTTATTGCAATCAAATAGGTGATCTGACAAAACGCAAGGCCTGCAATAGCAACTACAAAAAGTTGCAACAGATCTTTTGGATGACGGACTAGTTGCAAAAGCGCGCCACGCCGTACTATGAGCGCAAACAAACAAAGTAATATACCCGCAAAAAGCATGCGAATTGATGAGATCCATAGCGGATCAAGGTTATAATTCCCAAATAGATTTTGAGCACATGCTCCGGAAAAGCCCCAGCCTATGCCACCACCAAGCGCGAAAAGCACCCCGCGAACATTATGGGTGCGCTTTGGTTCCTGCATAAGTTCTTCGGCAGTAAGGGAAGCACTTGATGCCACGCTTTCACGCTTATTGTTTTTAAGCATCAAGTTTTATACCTTCCCTATACAAGTCTGCCCCATATGCGCCAAATAGCCAGTTTTGCGCTGGTTTGCACGAGCCTACGCTGATCTGCACTAACCTGACTGATTCGCACCAATTTTGCGCTGGCTCGCACTGATCCACACTGATCCACACTGACCTGCGGTAACTTGCGCTGATTTGTACCTGTTTTGCGCCGATCTACGCTGGTTCGCACTGATCCCCGCTAACCTGTGCTAATTCGTAACCGTTTTACACTGGTCTAGGCCGATTTGCACCGATTCATACTGATTCGCAACAGTCCATGCTAGTTTGCGCTGATTTAGGCAAGCCTGCGCACGCCAGCGCTAATCTGCGCCGACTTACGCTGGCCTACGCGCGCCTAACAACAACGCAAAACTATCTTAGTAACGACTATCAAAAATGCGTTGCGTCTTCTTCTCAGAACGAGGAAGCTCCCCAATAGGAACACCCTTAGCATCAGGAGTGCATCCAATCTTACCCTTGAAGATCATTTCAAGTTCGTTTTCGCAATGATCTTTTGCTTCGCCGGTCAATTCGGTTTCGAAAAGAACCGTCAACACGTCACGACCCATGATGTGCTCAATCATTACCTGATATTCAGATGAAGTTCCCGAAGTTGCAGCAATAACTTCTTCAACTTGGGCTGGGAACATATTGACACCCTTAACCTTAAACATATCGTCAGTACGACCAACCAAGGTATCAATACGAGGATGGCGTCTTCCGCAAGCGCAATCACCAGGAATGATGCGCGTCAAATCATGAGTGCGATAACGAATAAGTGGCGCACCTTCTTTTTGAAGCGTGGTCAAAACAAGCTCGCCAATTTCGCCATCAGGCAGAGGAGCTCCGGTTGCAGGATCAACCACCTCAATATAGACGTAGTCATCCCAAATATGCATGCCGTTATGTTCATCGCAAGAAATGCCGATGCCCGGACCATAAATCTCAGTCAAACCATAGATATCGTAAATCTCAATACCCAATTCATTCTGAATACGATTGCGCATTTTTTCGCCCCAGCGCTCTGAGCCAATGACGCCCTTGCGCAAAAAGAGCTCATCGCGGATACCACGATCAGCAATTTCTTCAGCCAACAAAAGCGCATAGGAACTAGTTGCACACAAAACGGTTGACTTCATGTCTTTCATGAAGCGAAGTTGCTTTTCGGTATTGCCCGGTCCCATAGGAATTGCCATAGCACCCAAGCGCTCTGCGCCTAATTGAAAACCAATGCCTGCCGTCCACAAACCATAACCAGGAGTGATGTGGATGCGGTCTTTATTGGTAAGACCCGCAACCTCATAGCAACGAGCAAACTGAATTGCCCAGTCAGATACGTCTTTTTGAGTATAAGGGATAATAACAGGAGTTCCCGTAGTGCCCGAAGAAGAGTGGATACGAACAATTTCTTCCTCAGGAACAGCAGCAATTCCTAAGGGATATACTTCGCGCAAGTCTGCTTTCTCAGAAAAAGGGAGCTTCTCAAAATCTTTTTGCGACTGCACATCAGAAAGATCAATTCCCTCAAATTTCTTTGCATAAAAAGGAGAGCGCTCTTTTAACGTCTTGAACTGCTTTTTAATTTGTTCAAGCTGTTCAGGCTTCATATCCATTCGTATTATCCTCTCAAGACCTAACGTTACCTGTCTTCTTTACCATATTAGGCGGTGTTTCGTTTTCCGCATCCTATTTTTTCTGGTACATCTTTTCTACAAAATCAATGGCGTTCATATTCATTGCAATGAACTTCTCTTTCACGCATACCGGAATTGCTTCGCGCATCTCTTCAAGCCCCAAATTGCCCCTCAGCTCATTGTTTTCACAAAGAGGGTCATTCGACACAACAAGAAGCGCATATGCAAGCATGGCAATGTTGAGAATCTTGCGCGAATCAAGACGCGTACAAATTTCAACATCGTCAACCACAACAATATTGACACCTTTTGACTTTATTTCCTCAACAAGAATCTGCGGGTCATATTCCGATGCCTGCGGATTAATTGCCGTTGGCGCAATGCCTGATTTGGGAACAATCAGCACACCGTCTTTCTTAAGGAAGGGAAGCACGCGCGCACCTTCGCCTGGTTCAAGCGCAATGATCATATCTACTGAACCTTTTGCCGGAAGAGGCGAATGAACGCGCTCTCCCCTGTTTCCCATGCGAACATGCGACATAACGCTACCGCCACGCTGAGCCATGCCGATGGTTTCAGCCGTACGAACCTGCCAGCCTTTGGCCTCAGCTGCCTGCGCGAGGATCTTGGCAGCAAGAACGCTACCCTGTCCACCAATGCCTGCAATAGAAATATTAATCATCTGAGCCTCCTGCTAATTCTTGAGGAGTAGGAAATCTACTAAGCGAACCGTCCTCGGACTGTAAGCGCTTTGAACGTTTAGGCAGTTCAGGAATAACGCGCTTTCTGGTAGGACAGGCCAGCGCGTTGTATTCGCAAATATCAGTACAGAGGCCACAGCCCGTGCATAAATCCTTATCAACAACAATACGCTTACTTGCTTCGCTCCAGGTAAGGGCGGGACAGCCAATTTTGGTTACGCATTTTTTGCATCCAGCGCATGCGTTAGCAATGAAGTAGGCTGGTGGCTTTTTCTTAGTAAGCGAAGCGCAGGGATAGCGATAAATAATTGCAGAAGGACCTTCGTAATTGATGGCCTCTTTTGCAGCAGCTACCGCTTTGTCAACATATAAAGGATTAGCCGTAGTGATGAGCTTTATGCCCATGGCGCGCAAAATGTTTTCCGAAGAAATAGGCACATTGCGTGGCCCCATCAGCGTTGAACCGGTGCCGGGATGAGGCTGAGAGCCTGTCATGGCGGTGGTGGCGTTATCCAAAATCACAATGGTGATGTCATGGTTGTTGTAAACCGCGTTGGCAATACCGGTCATGCCACTGGCAAAAAACGTTGAGTCTCCCACAAATGCGATAGCCTTTTTGCCCGGTTCAACCACACTAAAGCCTTGAGCGATGGTGATTCCCGCACCCATACAAAGGCAGGTATCAACTGCATTTAAGGGAGCAGCGTTGCCTAAGGTATAACAGCCAATATCTCCGCAAAAGATTGCTTCTTGTCCACGCTCAAGTGCAGTTTTAACGGCATAGAACGAACCTCTATGTGGACATCCGGGGCACAACGAAGGTGGACGCGCAGGTACGGTTGCTTCAAATTCAATGGAAACGTCATCTAAAGCAATTGAGCGCTCTTCAAATGTGAGGCCGAAAAATTCTTTGAGCTGTTCATAGATTGCGTTGATGCTATTTTCGCCACGGTCGGTAGTATGGCCGGTGAGCTTTCCATATACCTCATAGTCAGCATGAATCTTACCGGCAAGCTTGCGCATCTCGTCTTCAAGCACATAGTCCAACTCTTCAAAGACTATGACTTCCTTGAGTCCTTGCACGAAAGTGGTGGCGCACTCTTCAGGGAAGGGGTACGGCGTTCCAATTTGTTGCAAGCGATAAGCCGGCAACTCTACGCCCGCCTCTTGCGCATCTTCTGCCAACTGGCGAAGCGCCTCTTGTGCATAGGAAAAAGAAATTCCGCCCGCAACAATGCCGAAGACGGGATTTTCACCTTTTTGTTCGCATGGATTGAAATCACTTTCCGAAAAATCTTTGGCAATCTCAACCAAGCGCTTATTGATTTCCCCGTGTCCTTGGTATGCGCGCGGAGGGAAAATAACCCACTTTGAGTCTTTTTCGAATCCTTTTACCGGACGAGCTTGCGTGTGCTCTGGAATATCGAAAAACGTTGAAGCATGGCAGATTCGTGTGGTAGGGCGCATGATGACTGGCGTGCGATATTTCTCTGACAAGTCATAGGCAACTTTCATCATTTCGCATCCCTGTTCAGGAGTTGCGGGGTCAAACACAGGGACTTTTGCAAACGAAGCAAACCTGCGAGTATCCTGTTCGGTTTGCGAAGAGATAGGGCCTGGGTCGTCCGCAACGAACAAAACCGTGCCACCTTCTACCCCCACATAGTTCAGCGACATCAGCGCATCGCTTGCTACATTGAGGCCAACCTGTTTGCAGGTATATAACGTGCGTGCGCCCGAATAGGCAGCGCCCGCAAGCAGTTCTAGCGCAGCTTTTTCATTGGTAGACCATTCAACGTAAACCCCTTCTGCCAAGCCACTGGTATGGGCTTTCGCGATGGTCTCAATCACTTCAGAAGAAGGAGTTCCTGGGTAGCCCGCGCATACGCGCACACCCGCATCAAGCGCGGCATACGCGAATGCTTCGTTACCCATCAGAAATGACTTTGTCACAATATCCCCTTTAGACATGCAAGTTTTACGTGTAAATCATAGCCAGGTTGCTATTTCCCCAGATCTCTTTAGCAACAGCGCCCGTTAGGCCTGAGCCATAATTAGGCCTGAGCCATAGACTCTTTATATGCACTAATCTTTGCTCGAGCTTCTTCGTCACCAGTGCCAAGCATCTGCACTGCCAAAATAGCAGCATTTTTTGCTCCGTTGATAGCAACGCACGCAACAGGAACGCCACTTGGCATTTGCACCATAGAAAGAAGCGAATCAAGCCCGCCTAAATCACTGGTCTTCATAGGAACCGCAATAACGGGCAACGGCGTATAGGCAGCAACAACGCCTCCTAAATGTGCAGCCTTTCCAGCAGCTGCAATAATGACGCGAATACCCCTATCAACCGCGGTTTGCGCCCATTCATGTACCTCAGCAGGTTTGCGATGAGCACTTGCAATTTTTACTTCGTAAGCAATGCCAAATTCCTCAAGCTGTTTCATACAAGCTTCCATGGTTGGCATGTCAGATTCAGACCCCATAATAATTCCAACTACAGGGTTTTCGTGAGAGTTGTTCATGTTGATCCTAACTATGGCAACATCGGTTTCTATAATAAAAAATTATTGTAACACTCACTTTAATAGGATTTCCTGCAATGCACCTAAGAGTTCATTGGGTGAATCAATAAGTTTTGTAGGGTGTTGCGCTAAAAGGTCTTCGGCTGAAAAGAACTTACCCCACGTAACGCCAATGTTGGCAATATGAGCCGAATGTGCAGCTTGCAAATCGTAAGGGCTGTCTCCCACATAAACACACGTAGCACTGTCTGCGCCGAGTCGCTCCATAGCAACAAGAAGTGGTTCCGGGTCGGGCTTATGCTCGGTGCTGTCTTCAACGCCCACAAAGCAATCGAAGATATCGAGCATATCCCAGTATGCCAAACTACCCCTTGCAATCTTGCGCCTCTTTGAGGTAACCACACCAATACAAGCCCCACGCGCTTTAAGCTCTTTGATTGCATCAAATATACCCGGAAAAGGCTTGCTTCTTTCACCAAGGTCTTGCTCATTGTGGCTTCGATACACGCGCAACAATTCTTCCACCTGATCAGGATCACGGGCAAAGTCTTCCATCTGAACGGCCAAGGGCTGTCCAACTTTTTCAAGAAGAATGTCATCGGGAATGGTTTTACCTAAAACCTTCTGGGTTGCATAGCGCATGCTTATCAAAATGGGCATGAAGGTATCCAAGATGGTTCCATCTAAATCAAACAGTACCGTCTTCCCTTCGAAAGAGCTATTTTGCTGGCCTGCTTCCGGCGCATTTGATACCTTTGCTACTGGCGTGCATGAAACGTTGATTTTTTCTGCCATTTTTAGGTAAACACCTTCTTATCCTGAACTTCAAACAACTGAACCTGAAACTTGAGCAACAAATTCTGAAACTTAAAGCAACTTACCCTGAGTCTCAAGCAACAAATCCTGCGACCTAAACAACCGACCCCGATCCTCAAGCAACAAATCCTGAACTTCATACAACAAAACCCGCCAGCATGTGACGGGTTTTGCTTTGATCAAAATCAATACGTTCGGTTTGCTTGTTGTGCAAACACCGAAAGAATCTTTAGCGCTTAGAGAACTGAGGACGCTTACGAGCCTTTTTGAGGCCGTACTTCTTACGCTCAACCATACGAGAGTCACGCGTCAAGAAGCCAGCACGCTTAAGTTCTGCGCGATATTCGCCTGCTTCAAGAAGAGCACGAGCGATACCGTGACGCAAAGCGCCAGCCTGACCAGAAACGCCGCCACCATTGCAACGAGCGATTACATCAAAGTGATCCTTAGTATCAGTAACTACAAAAGGTGCAGTTGCATAGTCAACGAGTGCCTGACGACCAAAGAACTCAGCGCCTTCGCGACCGTTAACGGTAACTTTGCCCGTACCAGGAACGATACGAACGCGAGCAACAGCATTCTTTCTGCGACCAGTGCCGTAATAAATTGCTTCGCCTGCCATTAGTTATCCTCCATCTTGATCTCACGAGGCTTCTGAGCCATATGTGGGTGCTCAGCACCAGCATATACCTTAAGCTTTTTAGCCATTGCACGACCGAGCGTATTCTTAGGAAGCATTCCTTTTACTGCATGCTCGATAACGCGCTCTGGGTGCTTTTCCATAGCTTCCTGGAAGGTCTCGCTCTTGAGTCCACCGGGATAACCGCTGTGACGATAGTATTCCTTGGAAGTATTCTTCGTTCCAGAAACACGAATTTTGTCAGCATTGATAATTACAACAAAATCACCCGTATCAACATGTGGGGTGTATTGTGGCTTATGCTTACCCTTTAAGATGTGAGCAGCCTTAGATGCAACGCGACCAAGGATCTGATCAGTTGCGTCAATGAGAAGCCACTCGCGCTCAACTTCGTTGGGCTTTGCGTAATAAGTCTTCACAGTGTTCCTCCAAATAAGTAACAGTGTTTGTTTGTTTTCAAAAGTTGCTCTTTGTTTGAAATGCGGGATCCTACTCCGCCACATTTTATTAATGCGAAAGGTTACTTTGTTTCAAGTTCTGGACCAACCTAAAACCTAGCGCGCCTTCTTCTTAATAAAAAAGTTCAAACCACAAGCACACACGGGGCTTTTGAAAGCGAACTTTTGTAGTGTATAGCGCTACTAGTTTTCAGTCAATAAAAAGCATCCGAAGTCTCGCGAATTCTTCATAAGAGATACTCAATTCGATTAAGCGAACCTGAGCGCCTTGAGCCTGCCGAATTTACTGAGTTTTAGACGGACGCGCTTACAACTACTTTCTATTGCGTGCATATAAAAGGTTGAGACCATGAAGGGTAAGGTTTTCCACGCATTCGTCTATAGTTTCCGAAAGACTTTGGATGAGCTTGGCGTGAGAGCCTGCAGCTATAACCTGCGTTTCGTATCCCAGCTCTTTCCAGATCATATGGACAAGCCCATCAATACGCGCAACTTCGCCTAAAACCGCTCCGGCCTGCACGGACTCTTTGGTAGATTTCGCAATCACACTCGTTGGTGCTTTAACCTCAAACACGGGGATTTTTGCCGCCACATTGCTCAATTCGCGTACTGAAACCTCTAAGCCCGGAGCAATCAATCCGCCAGAAAATTCGCCTTTATCATTGATTACTTCAAACGTGGTGGTTGCCTCCATATTGATAACAATAAGGGGACACGCGTACTTACTGCGCGCCGCTACCGCATTCGCAATGCGGTCTGCGCCAATTTCTGAAGGGTCACTATAGCCAAGCTTGAGGCCTGTTTTTAAACCCGGCCCCACAACCAAAGGCGTTTTGCCACATTCAAGATTGAGCGCGCCAATCCATTTATCAGTGACCGTAGGAACAACTGATGCGATGATCCCATCGTCGAATCTCTTCAATGAGTCATCCCTCAAAGAAGCGGCAAAGGTCATTAAAACCGTCTGTACTTCGCTTACCGTAGTAGGCGAAGTTGTCATTACCACCCAGGTTCCTTTCAGCTCTTTCCCATAAAAGAGACCCAATTTGGTAACGGTGTTGCCAATATTGACAGCTAAAACCAGTCTATTTTTTCCGCTCATTTTCTATCCCGTTCATCAGGAGGAAGTTCTTGGCCGTCTTCGTTTTTAGAAGAGCGCTTCCCACGCGGGTTGTAATGGTGCAACAAAACAGGTTGAAGCAAACGAAGTTTAATGATGCCGAAAGCGGTAATTGCCACAATTATGACAAGAACAACCATACGAGCCCATCCGCCAAGTTCCGCAACAAGAACCGCACAGATTGCAAGCGCTGCTGTCCATGCCCACATAATGAGAACCGTAGCTCGTTGCGTGAAGCCCGCTTCTAGCAAGCGATGGTGGATATGACCGCGGTCGGCCTCGTCAACTGGACGATGAGCGCGCTTTCTACGAATGATTGCGAGCGCGGTGTCCATAATAGGAACGCCCGCAGCAATAATAGGAACAAGCAAAGAAACAAAAAGGGCTGAACGCGCTACTGCAAAAAGCGATACCACACCAAGCGAAAATCCAAGAAATAGGGCACCAGAATCTCCCATGAAAATGGAAGCGGGATTGAAGTTGTAGCGCAAAAACCCTACGCAGATGCCAAGCAAAATGACGCTCATAATTGCCGAATCTGGTCTGCCCGTTAACATTGAGAAAATGAAAATAGTTGCAGCAGAAATTGCCGTGATGCCTGCAGCCAGCCCGTCAAGACCGTCAATCAGATTGATGACGTTGGCAAACGCCACCAGGTAAAACACCGTAATAGGATACGCAAACAGGCCAAACTCAATATAGCCTTCCCCAAAAGGATTACGAATATCAGAGAGCAAAACGCCCGAGCCAGCAACAATACAAGCAGCTATTATTTGCCCTAAGAACTTTGGCTTAGGCTTGAGATCAAAAACATCATCGAGCGCACCCACAAAGAAAATAAGCAGGATACCAAGCGCTACCCCAAAGTAATTTACCGTCAGTTCTGGATGCGAAACGAATGGATTCATCCATCCCAAAAACTTCGTTCCTAAGAATAAGATTACAAGGGCAACAATTGCACCACCAAAAAGAGCGATGCCACCCATACGGGGTACCGGGATCATATTGACACGACGCGCACTTGGATAATCAATAGCGTCAAAACGAACTGCTATTTTTTTAGCAAGAGGAACAAGGGCAATAGTAGAGACACCCGCTACAAGAAATATGGCAATGCATTCAACCCAATTCATCTGCCTACTCCTTGTTGAATTTTCCTATTACCAAAACATCTTCCATTCAATACAAAATCAATCTTGGCGTTTACATAAGCCTGAACAACTAATAAGCGAAAGGCTCAAACGCTATCTATAGACGTACAATCAAACAATTATACTCTTTGCCCAACAAAGCCATAACAAAAATAGACCATAAGCACATTAGCTCAGCGCTAAGATCCATGTTTGCGTTGAACGCTCCGTTATATTACCTGGGATTTTGGCTCTTTTTGATATGACGTTTAAGTTTTAACTCTTTTTTTAATCCACATACTTACTGGATGGCTATTCTTGGTGGTCACTTTAATGAAAGGCCACTCTTAATAGGAGGCGCTCTTATTAGAAGATCACACCCTGTTTATAGCAATCCGTCCTTTCGCGTCATGCGTGCGAAGGCTGTTTTGCTTCTATATTTTTGCCCTTTCCTCCACAACTCACGCAAATTCCATGAAGCTAACTTGTGAGAAAAAGATTAACGATAGATAATAGCCAGGTATAACATTTATTCGCATAGATTTTCTGAGAAGCTCTTAAGGTGACCCAAGTTGATAGATGCAAAAACTGCCATAGTTGTTGTGACATATAAAAGAAAAGAACTCCTTGGTGTACTTTTTGATAGTTTTGAAGAAATGACGCTCAAACCAAATCAAGTTTTTGTTGTAGACAATGACAAAGACCCTGAAGTTGGCTCAATGTGTGCCGACACTCAAAAAGCCTTAGGAGAAGTTAAGGTTACCTGGTTGCCCATGGAAGAAAACCTTGGAGGTTCCGGGGGATTTTCTAAGGGTGTTGAGCAGGCATTTAATGCAGGATATGACTGGATCTGGCTCATGGATGATGACGTTCGCGTTGTTCCTAATGCCCTTGAACTTCTGCAACCTTGGATGGACGAAGCATTAATCAATGACCATCGCGCCATTCAATGCAGTAAGAAAAATTTCAATGGCGAGCCTTTCTACTGGCAGTACCACTACCTTACCGGACTTGGCATGCTCAATCCAACCGCACCTTCCTCTTTTGCTGAGGGCGAACGCTTCAAGCCAATGAACGCCGTATGCTTTGAGGGCGGATTATTTCATCGAAGCGTAATTGAGAAAATCGGGTTGCCTGATCCACGCTTCTTCATTCACTGGGACGACACCATTTATGGCTACTTATGCTCTAAAGTTACGCATCCTATTCTCATCCCTGATGTGCTTATGCAACGCACCCGTGAACAGGAACACTTACGTATAGGCAAAGTTCGCAAACTCAATAAGGCAAGCGACATGCTTCGCTTTCACACTATGAGGAATCGCGGATATATGGCTCAGTATCTCAAAGAACACAACGACTACAAGCCTATCCCGTTCCAGTTTGGAACAGCACTGACCTTTGGCATGGAATGCATTCGTCTTCTTGCAGGGAACAAAAAAGATATTCCTAAAGGGCTTAAGGCATTGTTTAAGGGAATGCATACGGGCAGAAAGCTTCGTCATGATTCTTCATGGCGCCCCATGCAGAAGCTGGAATAAGTGAAGGGAAATAAAAGGATTCAGTTTGCTTTAATTTTCAGGGTTGTCGCTCACGCCTTTATGGACGGTTAGGTAACCTTGGATTGCCAAATATTCTTTTATGAGCGCTTGAATACCTTTTTGACTGTCTTTGCAAGCCCGATGTTGCGCATTGAATACAGACCTTCTGAAAGCAAATACTTTTTGTATGCTGACTTATCAACCTTGGGTTCAGGCAGATCGCGCATTTCGGCAAAAAGAGCCTTATCTTCTGGAGAGACGGATTTTTCCCTATAAACCAAATCAGGATCCATGCGTTTAAACATGCGCGAAAGCTCACTTCTAATTTCAGGCTGGTCAATACCAACAGCAGATGCAACCTGGTTTTTATAAGTAAAACCTCGAGCAATTTGCGCAAGCAGAATGGGCTTTTTTGTTACGTTGAGGCGCTCAAGCACATCCATCATGTCATGCCAACGCTCAAAAGGAATGAAAGGATTCTTTATCAATGCTTCCTTTGCTTCGCTGATTGTCTCCGCGCGGTAACAATAAAGAGGTTCATCAACATAAACAATAGCCTTTGCTTGGCAGAATGTTTCTACCATAAAGGGATTGTCCGACCAGCCTGCACCAGGAATTTCCTTGAAGCGAATAGCATGTTCGTTCAAGAATGACCTTCCATAGAGCGCCGACCAAATGGATGGATGGTGGCGCAATAAATGCGAAGCACGCTCAACGGTAAAGGGCATGCTTGAGGGCTTGACGCGTCCCAGGTAATTACAACGCTCTTTCATCTCTTGCCCCTCAGAAGAAACAATGCGCCAGTATCCTGCTTTTACCATATCAACAGGAGGTTGAGCGTCTTGGTATTCTTCCACTTTGGCAATAAGTGTTTCAAGGCAGTTTTCTTCAATCCAGTCATCGGGCTCAAGGAAGAAAACCCATTCGCCTCGTGCAATAGATAGACCCATATTGCATGTTGCGCCGTAGCCTTCGTTTCTTTTGCTGACCGCAATAATGCGCAGGTCTTCTTTTGCATGCTTTTCTATATGCTTGAAAGAATCATCCGTACTGCCATCGTCAAGGCAGAGGATCTCAATATTTTTATAGGTTTGATTTCTTGCGCTTTCTATTGCCTGATCAAGATAGGGAAGCGCGTTATAAATAGGCATGATGACCGAAATAAGAGGCCCTTTTTTATCCTCTGTGTTTTCTACCATGACTCCACACTCCCCTTTCTTGATCAAGCCAAATTACCAATTACTAAAACGCCAACAGCACTTGTGCTTACTGCTACCGGTGCTTGTTTTTCAACAGTCCCAGCACCATTTGACCATTACGTCACATAGCCAAAACGCCCACCGCCAAGGCGCACCCCACCTGTTCTTCGGTGAAAAGCGAACTTGCAAGATGGCTTTCAGTGAAAGTTTCCAGCAAGCTAAACTACACTTGGCTACCGGTGCCTGACTTAATAGTAGCAATTAAACGGCTGCAAGTGCCTGTTCGATATCTGCAATCAAATCTTCCGTAGCTTCTATTCCACATGAAAGACGAACCAAATCAGCACTGATTCCCGCAGCAATAAGCTCTTCGTCGTTCATCTGACGATGCGTTGCATTTGCTGGATGCAAAACGCAGGTGCGCGCATCAGCTACATGTGTTGCAATTTGAGCAAGTTTGAGATTCTTCATAAACGTCTCAGCGCCTTCGCGTCCGCCAACAACACCAAAGCTCACTACGCCGCATCCTCCCTGAGGAAGATACTTCTGAGCCAATTCGTAATTTTCATCTTCAGGTAACCCAGAGTAGCGAACCCAAGCAATCTTAGGATGCTTCTGCAAATATTCCGCTACCGCCTGACCATTCTTGCAATGCTGAGCCATGCGAACATGCAAGCTTTCAAGCCCCATATTGAGCAAAAACGCATTCTGCGGTGACTGGATTGAACCAAAATCACGCATGAGCTGGGATGTTGCCTTAGTGATGAACGCACCCTCTAGACCAAACTTCTCAACGTAGACGACGCCGTGATAGCTTTCGTCTGGCGTTGTTAAACCAGGGAATTTTTCTGCCTGTGCCGACCAATCAAACTTGCCTGAATCAACAATGCAACCACCAACACCAGCACCGTGTCCATCCATGTACTTGGTAGTGGAATGGGTAACAATATCGGCACCCCATTCGATTGGACGACAATTAACTGGCGTAGGGAAGGTATTGTCAACAATCAGCGGAACGCCATGAGCATGAGCAGCTTTTGCAAAGCGTTCGATATCCAAAACGGTAAGCGCAGGGTTTGCAATAGTTTCTCCAAATACCGCTTTCGTATTAGGGCGAAATGCAGCTTCCAGCTCTTCGTCACTGCACGTTGGGCTTACGAAAGTGCACTCAAGACCCATGCGCTCCATGGTATGCGCGAACAAATTATATGTTCCGCCATAGATAGCAGACGAAGCAATAATGTGATCCCCGTTTCCTGCAATATTAAATACCGCAAAGAAATTAGCTGCCTGGCCTGATGAGGTAAGCATCGCCGCGGTTCCACCTTCAAGCTCAGCAATCTTGGCAGCAACGTAGTCATTGGTGGGATTCTGCAGGCGTGTGTAGAAATATCCCGCTTCTTCTAAGTCGAACAACTTTCCCATATGCTCGCTGGTGTCGTATTTCCATGTGGTGCTTTGATAGATTGGAACCTGTCTAGGTTCTCCGTCCTGTGGATGATATCCGCCTTGCACACATTTAGTAGCAATTGACTGAGTCATAGGATGTTGTCCTCCTTCTTAGATACAAGATACTTCTTTGATAATAGCGCTTAACAAATGGCGCTCTTCGCTGTTTCTCATCTTAAACACACCTGTTCTTTCAGAGCTTTTTTCTATAGCTAGTTATAGAAAAATAAACCTAGGCAACCGAACAGGGATTTCACTATCATTAAACAATTGTATGCATATACCTCAAAATAAAAAGCAAAACATTGTTTTCAGATGAACCTATAATGATACGAACTGCGAAGCGGTTATGAAAGGATACAGAAATGCCCATCAGAATTCCCGATTCTTTACCTGCAACTGGCGTCTTAGAGAGCGAAAATATTTTCGTTATGACCGAGCATCGCGCTATTCATCAAGACATTCGTCCTTTACGCGTGCTTATCCTCAATCTTATGCCTACAAAAATCGAGACTGAAACGCAGATTCTTCGCAAACTTTCTAACACCCCTTTGCAGATAGAAATTGATCTTTTGCAAACGGTAAGTCATCAAGCAACACATGTTCCTGCTGAACATCTTGCTTCGTTTTACCGTAGCCTTGATGATGTCCGAAGCAAGCGCTATGACGGCATGATTATCACAGGCGCTCCGGTAGAGAAGCTCAAGTTTGAAGATGTTGATTATTGGCCTGAATTGTGCGAAATCATGGAATGGGCAAAGAGCAATGTTTTCTCAACGTTCTATATTTGCTGGGGAGCTCAGGCAGGGGCTTATTATCATTTCGGTATTCCTAAATATATGCTCGAAGAAAAAATGACCGGCATTTTTGAGCATCGCATTTTGAAGCCTTCTTCGCCTTTGGTTCGTGGCCTTGATGATGTAATGTATGCGCCTCATTCTAGAAATACCGAAGTGCACAAAGAGGACATTGAGGCCAATCCAGACTTGGAGCTTATTGCAGTATCAGACGAAGCGGGCGTGTTCATTGCTAAGAGTACCGACAGCAGGCATTTCTTTGTCTTTGGTCATCCCGAATATGACACCGACACCCTTAAAGGGGAATACGAACGCGACCTTCAAAAAGGAGCCGATGCCCCCTTCCCGAAGCATTACTTCCCCAATGATGACCCTTCTCAGGAACCGGTATCTAACTGGAGAGCATCGGCGCAACTCATTTATACCAACTGGCTTAACTACTACGTTTACCAGGCAACCCCGTATGATATTGATGCAGCTTGGGGTATAAGAGGAAACTAAGAGCAAAAAGTTTTTGGTTGTTCGAAAGAACGGGCGCCGACCTTCGTCAGCGCCCTAAATAGGATCCAATTTTGTCCTATAGCTTAATTTTTGTCCTCTGGCTCGATAGCTTCATTTTCTATAAGTCCTGTCTTTTCTTTACCCGACTTTTGTTGCTTGAATTAAATCAAACAACAGCAAATCAGCATTTCACTGAACAAGCAAAGCTTTAATGCTCAGTAAAAAAGGGGCATTTTCAAAAGAGACAAGCGCCTAGCTCATTTCCAAAACGACTTACTCTAGCTCATATTCAGCAAATGCTTAATCCTTAATGGAATCAGGGCCATAGCTAAGCTGGAATACGCTTTCAGGAAGCTCCGGTCCGTCGTAGCATTTAACCGCGCCATTAGCAACCGCACTATCAATTTCAGCGTCGCTGTAGCCAAATTCACGCATAACATCACGTGTCTCATACCCCACGGGACGAGAACGCTTAAGAATAGGATCGCCCACTGACTTCATGCGCAAAGGAGACGTTACCAATGCCTGCTCGCCAAAGCTGTCATACGGAATTTTGCGCAAAATGTCATTAGCATAAGCCTCTTCGTCTTCTAATACATCTTCAAGCGTGTTGAGCTTTTGATAGGGAACTTCGTTTTCAGTGAAAACCTTTTCCCAATAAGAAAAGTCCTCTTCAGCAAAGCGTTTTTCCAAAATGGAGACCACTTCAGCGTTGCGCCCTTCTGCGGTAACCTTGGCTAAATTGTTGTACTGAGGATTGCCGATCATATCATCAAGCCCCATGCTGGTCATGACCAAGTCATAATAAAGATCATAAGAACCAAAGCAGATCAAGAACCATACGCCGTCTTTAGAACAATAGGTATTGTTGGTAGGACAGGGCGCACTTTCGCGCGAACGAGGATAGAGAGAATTATGCTGAGTTCCCGCCAGGCCGGTCTGCATTGCCCAGCATGCGCAGTGATACAAATTAACGGTAACTTTGTCACCCTTGCCTGTTCTGCCGGCACGCACCAAAGCACCCAAAACGCCTGCTACCATAACCATCGAAGCATTCCAGTCGCCGAAGGCTGCAGGAATATTTGCAGGTTGGAAATGCTCATTTTTTTGAGGGAACGTCATGAACAAGCCACCGCGCGATGAATAAGCTGTTGCATCAAAACCGCGAGAATCTTTTTCAGGACCACGTTCGCCATATCCACGCATTTGTCCATATACCAAATGAGGAAACTTTTCATGAAGCGTGTCGTAATCAAGGCCAAGTTTTTTGAGCGCTTTGTCTCTGAAGCTGGTAATAACGATGTCAGCATCCTCAAGCATTTTCATGACGAAAGCCATGCCTTCTTCGTTTTTCAAATTGACGGCAAGCCAGTTTTTATTCGCGGAAGCTAACTCAAAAGCCGGGTCATCAATATCATTTCGATCCATCCCGAAACCGGGAGCGTTCGTTCTATACTCGTCACCCGTAAACGGTTCAACCTTATAGATTGTTGCACCCATTTCGCCTAAAACGCGAAGCGCAGCAGGAGCTGCAACATAGCCCGTCAGCTCTACTACCTTTACTCCTTCTAATCCCTTCATTAGCTCTCCTTATTCAACTCTGACCCTTATTAAAAAAGGCAAGCATTTCATCTTGCCCTTGTATTAAAAGAGGGAACGACTTTTCTGATCCCCTTATTATATCGTTGAATGAAGCGAAGCCTGGCTATTCGCCTATTGCATCTGCGCGCAGAGTGACTTTTTGCGTCAAGGAACCAGGCGCAAAATTCGCCTATTGTGCCCAAGAGCAAACGCGCCTTTATACACCAAGAAGCAAACGGGCAGAAACAAAGGCTATTCGCCTACTGCATCTAAGTACAAAAGTTGCGCCTTTACGCTTTTAACCGCAACACTTTTTAGCTTTGGATCAGTGTCGGTATATATTGCATCCACCAGCGCCTCCGCATTGCGAGGAACTCCCTGGCTGAGCGCATCTTTGATCTGCTTAAGACGCGCCAGGCGATGCGCACGCGTTGCCTCTATGCAAGCAAGTGGGTCACTAATAGGATAGCCATGACCGGGAAGCATGATCTTGATGTTGCGCTCCTTTACTAACTGCTCAAGTTTATCGAGCGAATCTATATAGTCTTTCAGCACGCCATCAGGGTAGTACACTACCGTGGGGCCATGACGAAAAGCAACATCGCCAATAAAAATGGCATTATCGCGCTCATAGTACAACCCCACCGAATCACTTGAATGACCAGGCAAACTTATAACTTCAAACGAAGGCCCTTGGTCTATAGGAGCAAACGTTCCTTCCGCAAGCGTTGAATCAAACGGAGCATATATGTCTGCACCTGTCATTGACTGAAGTTGCGTGGCGCCTTCGGTATGATCTGCGTGGCAATGGCTCAAAACAATGGCACCTACACGCAATCCCTCATTGACGCAGTGATTCACAATATCTTCGACGTGTTCTCCTGATGGCGCTGGGTCAATCACTATGCATTCAGGCGATGTTTCTTCGGCAACAATCCACGTATTAGTTCCCACATAGGTCATAGGCGATGGATTGTCTGCTTTTAAGCAGTACACATGTGAAGTGATTTTTCCTCCAGCCCAAAGCTGCTCATCTTTTATAAACCCCATGATCCCCGCTCCTTTGTTTTAAATACGGTGATAAATCTGCTCTAAACGCTCACTCATAATCAGCTGGCTTTCTCCAGCAAGCCACCCACTTGCTTACGCTTTCGGCGCACTTTGGCATTCGCTTTTTATATGAATTTGCATACCTGTTTGCTTTTGCGTATTTTCGCCTTTGCAAGCGCCCACTCAAAAGCTTGCTTTACAGCCAGCTCCCCCTATTTATTAAGCTGGCATTGAAGAACAACTTCTCCCTTTTCGTTTTTCTTTGGCTCAAACATTATCTTTTGCAGTTTCCTGCGTGATGAAACAAATTCTTCTGCCGAAGATGCGCTCGCAATTGCGGTTAGGTTGTAAACCGTAGGAGGAACTACCAACCAACGATCCTCATCGGACTCCCTCATAGCATAAGCAGGGGTGACCCAATCAGAAATTTGCGATTCGCTTGTTTTGTCGTCCGCTTCTTGGTTTTCTGGCATGAGTGCCGAAAAGAAGAAGGTGTCATAGCGTTTAGGCTCAAATTCAGGTGTGCACCAGTTTGATACCAAACCCAACAAATCAGTGCGCAACACTAACCCGCGCTTGATAAGCATATCAGCGAACGAAAGTTCATGCGCAACAAGCGCATCACGGTCTTGTTGGTATGTTGGGTCACTCAGATCACTAACCAGTTCATCTTCGTTTGGGCCGGCAAGCAATACCCCGCACTCTTCGAAAACTTCCCTTGCAGCCGCCACAACAACTCGGCGCGCCACCTCTTCAGTGACGCTCATATATTCCGCCCACTGAGCAGGCGTGGGGCCAACCCAAGGCAGATTAGGATTAGAATCTCGATCATCAACGCGACCACCCGGAAATACAACCGCATCCGGAACAAAAGCCATAGATTTCACGCGACGAAGCATGAAAACTTCTATTTCCTGACCCGTTGGAAAATCCTCAGGCAGTTTGTCATCGGTGATCATATATTTAGTTGGATGATCTTTTGAGTCTCTTACCAACATGACCGTAGCTGCAAAGCGTGGCGTGGAAGGGTTGGGGTTAGGCTCATCAATATGACTACCGATAGACTCAAGAACTTTTTTATTGGGAGTGGTTTCAATAAGACCACCAGAAATGTTAATACGCATGAATGGCCTCCTTTGTTATATCGAAGCATGCACGTTGAATATGAACGTGTTCTTTACTCTTATGATGCTACAACATTACCGCGCCTACATTTAAAAATCTTCCATCTTTACTGAAAAAATTAACGGACTATATCAGCTGTTCGTTTTGCAACTTTCGGCAAGAATTTCTGCAAGGTCTTTTACAGGAATGTGCTTTTCGTTAGCTGCAATGCCGTCAGAGAGCATAGTCAAACAGAAAGGACACGCACTGATGAGCGCTTCTGCATTGGTATCAAGTGCCTGTTGAGCGCGCATGTTGTTAATGCGCGAACCTTCTTTTTCTTCCAGCCACATGTGTCCCCCACCCGCACCACAGCAGAATGACCTGCTGTGGTTGCGGTCCATCTCCACAACCTGCGCACCTGCTTGCTTGATGACATTTCGGGGCTGTTCGAAAATGTCATGGTAGCGCCCAAGATAGCAAGAGTCGTGATAGGTGACAGTTTTAAAATCGCATCCTTGAGGCGTAAGTTTTCCTTGAGAGATTAACTCCGCCAACAATTGCGAATGATGGATAACTTCGTAATTTCCACCCATCTGAGGGTAATCAACTGAGAGCGCATGCAGACAATGCGGACACTGCGTAACTATCTTTTTTACGCCATAAGAATTAAGTGTTTCGATATTTTCCGAAGCCAAAAGATAATAGACATATTCATTGCCCAATCTTCGAGCAGAATCACCACAACATTTTTCAGCATTGCCCAAAATAGCAAAATTCACCTTCGCTGCTTTTAACAGCGAAACAATTGCCATGGATACTTTTTTACTTCGCGCATCAAACGCACCCGAACATCCCGGCCAATACAAATATTCAGCATCAGGATTTTCTTCGAGTGTAGGTACGTCAAGAGCTTTTGTCCAATCAGTGCGCTTTTGCCAACCAATGCCCCAAGGGTTTCCGTTTGTTTCCATGTTGCGAAACGCCTGTTGCGCTTCTGAAGGGAACGCACTTTCCATTGAAACCTGATAAGTGCGCAACTTGATTATTTTGTCAGGATGCTCAATGCGCGCAGGACATTGTTCAGCACACGAGCGACAGGTAGTGCATTCCCACAAGGCGTCTTCGGAAAGAACATCACCCACCACGGGTTGCTCTAAGAACGCTTCCTGCTCTTCGGTTCGTAGAGGTTTTTTTGCTCGCTTCTTTATAGAGGCGCGTCGTTTTTCTTCTTCAGGCGTGAGAGCACTGTCATCTTTGTCTCCTTTGCTACCTTTGCTTGTAGCGGTAGAAGCTGAACCCCCCTGCGAAGAGGCACTTGTGTTTGCGCCCGCATTTGCGCTGGTGGTAGTACCCGAATTTGCGCCCGTATTTGCGCTGGTGATAGTACCCGAATTTGCGTTCGCGTCCGTGCCCGCGCTCGCACCTGCATCCGCCCCCGCCTCTTCCGAAGCCTTTTTG
Organism: bacterium; assembly: GCA_963586955.1. Taxonomy (GTDB): domain Bacteria; phylum Actinomycetota; class Coriobacteriia; order Coriobacteriales; family Eggerthellaceae; genus Anaerotardibacter. The sequence goes on along the minus strand of CAVABR010000058.1, from coordinate 22,958 downwards.
GCTAACGCTTCTTTGCGAGAAACCTCCTCTTCTACCCAAGCTTTAAGTTCGCCTGCTTCGCTCTGGCTTAAAGTATTCAGAAGGATTTTGCCTCTTTCTTCTGAAGATTTCCTCATATTCTGAATGAAATCTTTAGGGGAAAGTTGCTTGTCGCTTAAAAATGCCGGACAATTCGCTTGGCATCGACCACAACGGATGCAAGCCTGCGTATCATAGATGTCTTTCCAAGTGAATTCCTCTAGGCACTGCACGCCCATAGTCTCAAGGTCTTCATCCTCGAAATCGATTGGCTCAATTGTTCCTTTTGGATCAAGGGAACGGAAGTATGCATTTCCCGGTATGAACAGCGCATGCACCATCTTGGTATAGGTAAACGTTGCCAAAAAGGCAAAGGCAAGCCCCATATGAGACCACCATATAATCTGATGCGCAAGCGAAAGCGCTTTTTCATCAAGTTGCGCAAACATCAAGGAGAAGATATAGCCCACCGGAGACCAATAAGCCCAAGGATCATTGGTGCCAACAATGCGCAAACCTTCAGTAACAAAGCCCGATATCAAAATAATAAGAAGGAGTACCAGCATCAAAATATCAGCGGGTTCACTATCTAGATTTTTGTTGAAATGCCCTAAACGACGAACTAGAGCAATAACCACGCCAATAATGCAGACAAATCCGGCCAGGTCAACGGCTAGGGATATAAAGTAGAGGTAAAAATCGCCATAGAGAATTTGCAGACCGAAGTCAGCCTGCAAGGCCACAAACGTTGTAGCCAACAAGCAGAACAGCATACCCCAGAAAATAGCAAGATGCATAAAGCCGGGGCCTTTTTCTTTAACCACTCTTCGTTGCGTGAAGACATCTGCCACGGCACCAACCAGGCGCTCTTTTACGCTTCCTTGAAGCTCTTTTGGCGTACCTAATTTCCAGAGACGATAACGACGATAAAAGAAAAAGACAAAACAAGCCACTACGGCAATGAACAGCACATACATTACCCAGTAACCCGAAATATTCCAATATAGTTCGCGAGTTGGCTCCATGCTTTTATCTTCCTTCTTTCTTCTTAAATTGCCTCTTGCGTCTTGGTTTATCTCAACTAAAGCGCTCAATATGCAACTCTTTATTGGGTGCTTGGGCGCATCATTTCGTACTCGGGCGCATTAAGCCACGCTTGCGCACATCGTTTAGCGCTTGGGTGCATTGGGTCACGCCTAGGCGCATCGTTTCGCGCTCGGGTGCATTGAGCCATGCTTAGCAGTTCGGTACTTTATCGCCACGCATGAGCTTGAATTTAATCGCTCAGCTTTTATTGCCACGCTTAATCTTTCAATGCTAATTTAGTCGCACGGCGCTTTATTGCCACGCCTAGTCTTTCAGCGCTTTCATTTCTTGCGTCAACAACGGCACTGCTTCAAAAAGATCGGCCACAATTCCGTAGTCGGCAATTCTGAAAATATCCGCCTCGGGGTCATTATTGATAGCAACGATGCACTTTGATTGAGACATTCCCGCCTGATGCTGAATAGAGCCGGAAATACCGCACGCAATATAGAGATCCGGCGCAACAATTTTGCCCGTCTGTCCAACCTGATATTGCTTGTCAATCCAGCCTTCATCAACGGCAACGCGAGATGCGCCAACCGCGGCGCCCATAACGTCTGCCAATTCTTCTAACGGCTTAAACCCTTCTGGACCCTTCACGCCACGACCACCTGAAACAATATAGGTTGCCTCAGTAAGCTCAACGCGCTCAGATACTTTATGAACAATATCCTTAACAACCTGGCGCACATCCCCAAATCCTGAAACCGCTTCTTGAACAACGGATAGAGCGCGCGTCTCATCAGGTTCGTCGATGTTGATTGCCTTAGGGCGAATGGTCACTATTTTTAGCTCGTCTTCGTTAACAAAAGAGCACTTCTCTAGAACCTTCCCTGAAAACGGAGGACGAACAAACGAAAGCTCTTCGCCTGCTTCTATAGCCAAAACATCCGTAATCAATCCAACATTCAGCGATTCTGCCACTACCGGTGCCATATCAATCCCGGTCGAAGTATTTGAAAACATTAAAAGCCAAGGGTTGTGCTTATTGAGAAGCTCAAGCAAAGCATTTGCATAAGCATCAGGCGTATAGCTTTCTAGAGCGGGATCATCTAACACAATTACCTTGTCAGCACCCTGATGCGCAAGCGCATTTAAACTGTCTTCACCTATTCCGCTTCCAAAAACTACTGCAGAAACGCTTGCCTGTTTTTCATCAGCAAGATTTCTAGCAGCACTCAAAGCCTCAAGTGTTACTTTTCGAACAGAACCTTGTTTATATTCAGCAAAAACCCAAATATCAGCCATGATATTCCTCTCGTTTTTCTTCTATATAACTTTTGCTTCGTTTTGAAGCAACGTTGTTGTTTCCTTGACGGCATCAGGCGTTTCGCCTTCAACAATTCGACCACCCTGACGTTCAGGTTTTAAGGAATATGATTGAACTTTGATCTTTGCAACCGAAGCGTCTACCGCTTCGGCAGTTAACCCTAAATCAGCAATGGCCATAGTGTCTATCGGCTTTTTCTTTGACTTCATGATGTCGCGAACCGTAGGGTATCTTGGTTCAGCGAGTCCCTGCTGAGCACAAACAACCGCTGGCATTGAAAGTTCAAATCTCTCAAGACCGTCGTCCGTTTCATGACAAACCGCGAGTGATTCACCTGCTACATCAACTTCCACTACAAGAGATACCTGAGGGAAGCCCAAAATGGTTGCCACCCGAGGCATGGTTTGCGCCCGTGAAGTGTCACCCGATTTAGTACCACCCATTACCAAATCAACATCAATCGTTTTTAGCACCGCCGCCAACACCCGAGCCTTAGCTTGTGGGTTTGTTTGATCAATAGCGTCATCTTCGACCAAAATTGCGCGATCTACCCCCATGGAAAGTGCATGGCGAATAGCAGGAACCGATTCTTCGTCCCCAATAGTTAGCGCAACTACTTCCCCGCCGTATTCTTCTTTTAACTGGACAGCGCGCTCAACAGCAAATTCGGCATAAGGATCTATGATGAGCGCCGCCCCTTCTGTTACTACCTGACCTTCGTCATCAAGCGTGATGACGGCTTCAGTATCTATACTTTGTTTTATGCAAACGGCAATATTCACAAAACTCTCCTTTGTCTCTTAAAGGGTGTAAGTTTTCTTAACTTCATCAGCAATAATGCGACGCTGAACCTGATTGGTTCCCGCGATGATGGTGAACGCTTTTGCATCACGATAAAAACGCTCTACCGGATATTCCTTGCAGAAACCGTAGCCTCCATGAATCTGAACGGCATCATTAGTTGAACTCTGCGCCGCTTCAGTGCAATAAACTTTCGCTGCTGCAACTTTTTTCTTGACGTCCCGTGCGTCAGTTACAAACGCTTCTATTGCTTGATCAAGCATGAGCTCTGAAGATTGCGCGCGAATTTCCATATCAGAAAGCATAAAGTTGATTGCCTGGAAATCGCTGATCAACTGCCCAAACTGTCTACGGCCAAGCGCATATTCAGCCGAAGCTTTTAGTGATGCCCTGGTTAGCCCCAGCGCACAAGCCGCAATAGCAATGCGCGCACGATTGAGCGCATGGTAGGCAATTTCTGCCCCCTGTCCCACTTCACCGATGAGTGCTTCTGCTGGCACCTCCATATTTTCGAAGAAAAGCGGACAGGTGGGAGACCCGTGAAGGCCTAATTTTTTCTCATGAGCGCTTACTTTTAAGCCCGGGTTGGATGCATCAACTATGAAGCAAGTTGGCTTGCGCTCTCCATCAACGTCAACTTGCGCAAAGAGGCAAAAGTAGTCTGCAACTTCTGCATTAGAAATAAAGAGTTTGTTGCCGTTGATAACGTAGCCACCATCTTTTGGCTTAGCAACCGTGGCCAAAGACCAAACGTCTGAACCAGCATTTGGCTCCGTAAGGGCAAAACTGATTTTCTTTTCACCACTGATGAGGTCAGGTAAATAGGTAGCTTTTTGCTCATCATTTCCGTAGCGCACCAGCGCGTCGGATCCAACTGCTGACACAAAAAGAAGGAGCGCCACCGCCGAAGATTCCTGCGCAAGACGCGCAACGCATTGAGCCCAGCAGTGTACGCTAACCGCAAATCCACCAAATTCTTCTGGCATGGCAAGTCCAAATAATCCCTGTTCAGCCACCAAGTCATACATATCTTGAGGAAATTCGTCATCTTCGTCTATTTGAGCTGCGCGCTCCGAAACAACGTCCGTACAAATGCTATCAACCATAGCCAAGATCATGCGTTCTTCTTCATTGAGCTGATACATCCTTGCCATCCTTTACTTTAGTGGGTTTGCTTTGAAATATTCAATCATGCGCGGAATTACGGTATACAAATCCGCTTTGCTTCCGTAATCAGAGTGTTCAAAAATTAATGCATAGGGATCAGTGTTGATGCACATAATGGTAGAAGCCCCGTCACAGGCAACCATGTGTTGCGCCTGCCCTGAAATGCCAACCGTGAAATATAGGTCTGGAGCAACCGTGCTTCCCGAAATGCCTACGAGTGCTTCCTTAGGAAGCCAGGCTTCCGATTCATAAATTGAACGCGAACAGGCAAGCTCGGCATCTATAAGCGAACAAAGTTCTCTGATCATTACCAAATCTTCTTCTTTTTTGACGCCACGCCCTACGCTGATAATGCGCTTTGCACTGGGAAGATCAACGTCTCCTTTGACACGCTCACTGGTACCGGTGCGCACCACCGAATACTCAGGCTCAATAAAATCAACAAGTTGCTCTTTGTTTTCGCCCTTAGGCTCTGCATTAGGAAACGTTGCTGGCCTGATAAAAAACATTCCAAATTCTGACGTGGTTTTTTGCCTTCTATTTGCTAAACCACCAAAATACATGGTGGTTGCCTCTTCAATGCTAGGCATTGCCATGACGTTAGAAATCACACTGTTGTCAAGCTTTGCCGCAACGCGTCCTAGTATTAGCTGAATTCTTCGAGAAGGCTCCGCGAAGAGTGCATCTGGTTGCTCTTTTTTTATCAATTCCGCAAGAGCAGTGGCACTATCTTCGCTCATTCTGCCTTCAGGAACTTGCATTTTGTAGACAACATCAGCAACGTTGTCTATCACGCGCGATCCAGGAAGCGCAACAAGCCCAACTTCATCTGCGAAAAGGCGCGCACCACCACAAAGTTCAGCAATTGGCTGTTCGCGTTCTGCCAAAACAAAAATCTTCATGACTTTTGCTTCCCTTCTCTATCAAGATAAAGACGAAACATAATCTGTTGTACAACTAATGCAAATCTCATAAGATTTACGCCCCCTCAGTTTCAAGATAGGTATGAACTTGCTTGATAAAGGCATCGATATCATCATCGGTAGCCTCAAAGAATTTCATCTTTCTTGGAGTAGGTTCAGGAACCTTAGTGTCAATGATTTCGTAATTGTTCTTGGGTACTTCAAGCCCAATGTCTTCCAAAGACCATTCGTGAACAGGCTTTCTTCCCGCTGTCATGATGTCTTTTACCTGGCAGGTGCGCGGTTGCGCCATGTCAGATAAAACCGAAAGAACTGCTGGAGTTTGCACTTCAATATGCTCAATAATATCGTCAAGTTCACGGTCAATTTTTACCGTATTGCCCTCTACCGTGAAGTCAACGACAGCATTTACGTTAGGCAAGCCAAGAATTTCTCCCAATTGGATTCCTACCTGATGCGAATATTGATCAGCTGACCCATCTCCGCAGATAATCAAGTCAATATTGCCAATTTTGTTTATTGCGGCCGCCAAAGCATGAGCAGTTTGATTGGTTTCTGCATCTTCAAGAGCGTCATCCATGACAAGATACACTTCGCTTGCACCGCGCGCTGCAACATTTTTGCGCATAGTAGAATCGTGAATTTTGGTATCTCCTGCTGTTAAAGCAACCAAAGAATGTTCCTCTGAAGATTCCGCAAACTGCGCAGCAACCTCAATTGCATTAAGGTCATACAAGCTCACCACATGAGGAACGGCAGTGTAATCAAGTGTTTTATCATGATTTGTTCTAATAGCGGCATCATCATATACCGACTTAAAGCAAACTAAAACATTCATAAGACCTCACTTAGAAAGACTTAAGAAATAGAAAAAGAATTCAACAACCTATTTCAGGAAAATAACCTGGTAATTTCTTTTTCGCATGTTGTTTCAGAAATAGCCATTTATAAAAGGCTCATATAGATAAAAAGAGAGGGCGGAAACCGCCCTCTCTAAATTCCGAAACGCAGAGAATGTAAACGGCTTACAGTTCGTCCTGATTACCCTTTGCATACTCCTTAAGGATGCCACGGCCAGCGATGTGAACCATGATCTCAACAGTACCGCCACCAATCTGGAAGCCACGGCAGTCAAGCATGAGGCGAGATACGCGAGTCTGGTCAGTGAAGCCAAGACCACCCATGAGCTGAAGTGCGCGAGAGCAAACATCAGTCAAAGCAGGTGCGCCATAGCGCTTCAACATAGCAGCATCGTTGTTTACTGGGATGCCGTTGTCGAGCTTCCAGCAAGTACGATAGAGGAAGTTACGGGTGTTGGTAAGAGCGATCTGCATCTCAGTGATGTGCTCCTGAACAAGCTGGAAGGTCTTAATGCCAACGCCGAACTGCTGACGCTCGTTGGTCCAAGCGCAAGCGTCGTCCATAGCTGCCTGAGCCTCACCAAGAAGTTCTGCCAAGAGTACGCAACGCTCCCACTCGAAGTTCTTCATAAGCTGGAGGAAGCCCTTGCCCTCAGTACCGAGAAGTGCTGATTCCTCAACCTCAACGTTGTTGAAGTGAACCATAGCGAATGGATTGATCTGCATACCAATCTTGTTGAGTGGCTCAAGAACAACGCCTGGGGTGTCTTTGTCAACAAGATACATTGACATGGACTTGTTCTCAGGTGAAGGATCCTCGTCTTTGCAAACTACGATGAAGCCGTTTGCATGCTCAGCAAAGGTAACCCAAGTCTTGGTACCATTGATGATAACCTTACCGTCTTTCTTGGTTGCGGTAGTGGTCATGTAAATGTTTGCAGAACCTGCTTCTGGCTCAGAAATAGCGAGGCAGTAAGGAGGATAACCATTCTCGTAGTAGAAATCTACTGCGTACTTGATCTGCTCTGGAGTACCAAATTCGCATACGTCAAACATGATGAGCAGGTTTGGAGCCATTGGGATGTTACCACCGATATGGCAAAGCTCTTCGATTGCGATTGCCATGGTTACGTGGTCACAAGGAGTTCCGCCGTACTCAGCAGGAATACCGAGTTTACCAAAGCCAGCGTCTACCCAAGATTTTGCGATTGCAGAGTCGATACCGCGATTGATGTATGCTTCAGCGATTTTTTCCTCAGGAAGATGCTCTGCACCCCATTTACGAATGTTCTCGCGGAGCAACTTCTGTTCATCAGAATAGCTATAATCTAACATTTTTTCTCCTTCGGAATTAAGTCTTTTCCTTTACTTTTTTATCTTTACGGGCGGGGCTTTTCGGCTGACCCCACCCATTAAGATCAATATGATGTGAGTGATTGAAGCTCTTATTAGAGTTTCATACCAATGAGGTAACCGTCGCGAACTGCTTCGAGGCAACGCTTGTACTCATCAGTCTTGTAAGGATCGTTCTCCTTAACGCCTTCCCAGCCCTCATGTGGAGAAGCGTTACCAATAAGGTGAACGTTGTCGGCTTTAACCTGATCATAAAGGTCAGTGTTGTCAACGCATACGGTGCCACAAATGATGGTGTCTGCAGGTACGGTGAACTCTTTACCTTCAGCGTCTTCACAAAGAACGCCTTCGCTGGTGTAAGCCTTAACCTTAGTAGAAGTAAGGATCTTAACGCCTTCCTTCTTAAGCTTGCGAAGCTCTGGGTTCTTATCGATGATGCCGATCTCAGCACCTGCCTTCTTGTTAGGCTCGATAACGGTAACCTCACGACCTTCGTTCATTGCAGATGCAACCTCAATGCCAGCAAAACCGCCACCGATAACTGCCATGCGCTTCTTAACGAGCAAGTGTGTACCCAAGCCCCACTTCATGAGTCCGAGTGGTGCACCGAGGATGCCCATGCCGAAGCAAGAGAGACCCCACATAAAGCCCATGCCTGGAGTGTTCTTACCTTCAACAAGCTCTTTCAAAGCATGTGAATCGATAACGTTCTTGTTGTTCTTACCAGGAACATCTGGAGAAACAGTCTCTGGGCCAACAGCCAAGATAACTTCGTCTGCACCAAAGTTCTTGATGAACTCAGGGGTTGCCTTAGTGTTGCAACGAACATCAATACCAAGACGCTCGATCTCGTTGTTGTACCAGTCAACCAATGGAGGAAGCTCATCATTAAGAACCTGAGCGAGATTCAACAAGCCACAAGGCTTTTTCTTCTGCTCAACAACGGTAACGTTCTTGTAACCGCGCATCTTAAGAGTACGTGCTGCTTCAAGACCGGAAGGACCTGCACCAACGATGAGGAACTTCTTGTTTGGATTTTCTGCTGGTTTATCAGCAGGAAGACCGTACTGTGAGAAGTAAACGTTTGGATTAACAGAGCACTTACATGGTTTACCAATAAAGATGTTGTCTAAGCAACGTGAGCAAACGATGCAAGGACGAACTTCTTCGGAGCGACCTTCAGCAACTTTGATGCCAATCTCTGGCTCAGCAATCCAGTGACGAGCCATACCTGCAGCGTCGCCTGAACCGTCAAGGAGGATCTGCTCGCAAACATCAAGATGATTAATACGAGTACCAGGGAAGCAAGGAAGCTTGGTATATTTCTTTGCTTCTTTAGAAAGGTAAATAAATTCGCCTTCAGGAACGAGCTGGTTAGCAACAGGGCGAGGTGCCTCATGGAAGCCAGCCTGGATGCTCCAAGCGTCAATGCCGTGAGCCTCTACGCATTCCATAACCTCTTTGAGGTCTTCAACGCGCTGGCCACCTGGCATAAGGTCATCAGCAGAGTAACGAATGAGGATTGGATAATCATCACCGCACTGACGATGGATCTCGTCAATAATGTCAGTAAGGAGACGGCAACGATTCTCAGTAGATCCGCCGTATTCGTCGGTACGATGGTTAGAGTACTTAGAAATAAAGCGCATAACCATGTAACCAATACCAGCATGGATCTCAATAATGTCGATGCCAGCCTTCTGGCAACGAACAGCAGCTTCACCATACTGCTTAACAACCATCTGGATTTCTTCTTTGGTGAATTCACGCTCTGGCATACCAACGAATGGACCAGAAACAACGTCCTTAGAAGGAGCGTAGCTCAAAAGCTCATGAGTGCCATCTGGACGCCATTCGTAGCAGAGCTGCAACTGAGCAGCAAGCTTAGCGCCATGCTTGTGGCAAACCTCCGCGGTGCGGGTCAAACCAGGAATAAAGCAGTCGTCCCAAACACCTACCGCACCAGTAGTGGTGTGATATTTAGGATGCGTGTCAAAACAGTCGCAAATGTAGCAAGAACCGAGCTCGATAAGAGCAGCTCCACCTTTTGCACGCTGTTCGTAGAAATCACACAAGTCATCGCCTACATGATAATTATCGGTTTTCTCGATAGTCATAGGAAGCATGACAAAGCGATTTCGCAGTTCCACATTGCCGATTTTAAACGGCGTGTTAAGTTTTTCGTACTTCACTGCACAGCCCCTTTCTACAGAACATGTGTGAACTTGCATTAATCTTTGTCCTTAAGAGTTTAATGACCAGGTATGACTGAGAGAAATCTTGTTGCTTATAAGGTTCTTGAGCCTTTATTTGCATCAATTTTTATCAGTTATACCTAATCCCTAACTCTTTGTGTAAATTCATTCTATAACAGCATCAATAAATATCGATGGGCATTATAGGTTTTTTGTTGGTCTATAGGCGCAATTTATGAATTATTTTCCCCTTTTTTATAGGTTTCACACCCAGGAAGCCTTATCGACCTATTGGAATTTCCCTTATGAAGATACTCATTTTTAGTTTTTTGACCCATCCATTCACCCATTTTGTCTATAATGAGGGAAATTTCTGCTAGATAATGATTTTCAGTAATTTTGATGGGGGAATGTGTCCATGGGGCCGCTTGATACCAAGCTTCTAATTGCCGACGCTTTCGTTGAACTTTGTGACGAAATGCCTTTAAAAAGAGTTTCTATTAGCGACATCGTCCACCGCACCGGAAAAAATCGTAAAACATTTTACTATCATTTTGTAGATAAAGAAGCATTGATCATTTGGCGCTTTCGCTATGACCTTGGATTAGAGTTGCAGCGTAAATTCCCTGAGAATATTTTGGTCTACGAAACGCCCAGCAAAGATTCGGTTTCTCAATTTCCTTACTATATAACTCAAAAATCAGGCGTCAGATCTCTTGATCATTCTAAATTCTTTGATGCTTTTGCCACCATTTTGGAGCGTCGCAGAATGTTTTATACGCAAGCGCTCTTAGAAACGGGTCCGCATGCGTTGCGTAACTATCTTTATGACCTTTATCTTCCTGCTTTGGAAAATGATATCGATATCATTTTGGCAAATCGCTACCTTCCCGAAGAGAACATTAAGTTCTTAAGCGAATTTTATACCTGCGCTTTTTTGTATTACTTCATTCGTAAGTGCGACCAGCCGGGAGCAAAGCATCTTATTAGTAATGCTGGTCCTTTTTCGAATATCATCCACAGTTCACTTGAAATGGAAATTAAAGAAGCGCAACTAAGACGCAATTTGTAATCCATCTTCTATTTTCATGGTTTACAAAAAGGCTTTGTAGCGGAACTTTTTTGTTGAAGCCTACATTTCGTTATAGAGCAAAAAGGTGCTGAGGCGTTTTCCACTAGCCAAGCCTTCTTTCTTGGTTGCACCCTCTTGGCAAAAAAAGGGTTTGAGATGTTTTCCTCTGGCCTTTTTTGTTGTCTTGTTTCATTAAAAGGACTTTGCGAAAACGGAATCTTTTTTGTTGAAACCTATAGTCCATAGAACATAAAGACGCTGTCTTCTTGTTGCCCCTCCGCGGTAAGGAAGAGACACCATCTTCTTGTTCTGCCCCCGTGTTAAGGGGCGCCACTGTTTACTTTAAGAGAACATGCTTTCTTCTCTTGTGAACAGAAAAAGAGCCCGATTTCTCGGGCTCTTTTTCTGTTCACAACTATCCGAATAGTTTCTTTCTTTACTGTTTCAATTAAGCAACAGCGAGAATTTTTTCTTCGTATTCCTTGCGTCCAACCTTGAAAACGATGGTGGAGAGGAAGTAGATGAGTACGATGAGTACGATATCCAATCCGAAGAATACGCTCCAACCAAAGGTCTGGTTAACAACAGCCAAACCAGAAGCAGCAGTTGCGCCAACCAAGTTAACTGGAATAAGAATTACGGAGTAAATCTTATCGTAGTGTAAGTCACCAAAGATTGAGCGTGTGAGGTACGGCAACATAACTGTTACCCAAGCATAAACACAGCCATAGATAAAGCCGCCACCGAAGAGGATCGGGGTGATCTTGTTAAAGCCACCGAGCCAGATGCAGAGAATACCACCTGCACCAGTTACAGCGCCCAAGATAAGAGCAACCTGGAGTGATTTAGATTCAACAGCACCGGTTACAACCTTACCAATAGCCATACCTACCATAGAGAATGCTTCCAAAGTACCTGACATAATCATGAGCTCTGGAATTGCAACACCTGCAGAGTCAACAGCTACAACCGTCTGATAGTACGTGGTGTAGTGCTGTGGGTAAATGCCCAAGATGTTCATCAAGCAACCAGCAATGATGAGTACGTAGAAGTACCATTTGGTGTAAGCCTGCTTAGGCTCCATACCCTTGAGCTGAAGGTGCTCATCGTCAACGGTTTCACCCTCTTTGAGAGACTCGCCGTATGCCTTGAGTCCAACGTCTTGTGGATGATTGCGAAGAGCAAACATATAGAAAGGCAATGGAACGATACATGCAGCGCCGAATACCATGTAGAGGTTTCTCCAGGTCTCTTCAACGAGCAGGTTTGGACCCAAAACAAACTGACCAACGATGTTGAAGGTAGCGCCACCAACACCAGTCATTGCGTATGCCAAACCAAGGAAGAAACCGAGCTTTTTCTTAAACCAGCGACCGAGTACGCCAGCGGTGATCAACCAAAGGATGGTGATCTGAGCGAAGCCCAAGAACACACCAGCGATGTACCACTGCCAAATTGCGGTGAATGTTGACATTGCGAAGAATCCACCAGAAGCGCAGATAACAGCGATACTACCAATGATGCGAACGTCGAACTTCTCAAGCAATGCACCAACGATTGGTGAGAAGACAACCTCAGCAAAGTAAACAACGGACATATAGAAAGAAACATCGGAAACCTGAAGTCCTAAGTAGTTTGCTACTGGCTTATAGCAAAGACCAGGACAACTAAAGGTAATAGCAGAAGTAGTAAAAATACCGATGACACATGTAAGAGCAACTAACAAGTGACGTGCGGTCATTTTCTGTTCTCCCATAACCTCCTCCTTCTCGACATGGAACCTTGTTTTAAGGCTCCCCCTATTTGGAGGTGCAAATGTTCTTTGAGAGACTCGGTCTATCCTCTCTAAGGACAGTGGCACCCCGGGATTCATAAGATCCCCACAAGAATTCTCTTTCTAAACCACTTACCGAAAAATGGTCATTTTAGGAATATTGCCCTGTGGTTTTTTTTGAAAAACAAATTATAATCGCTGACTATTTTCCTAGAGAAATTCTTAATAATGCCTGATCAATACCACTTTTTTCTCAAATTTTTTTGAACGTATTTTAAAACGTGTTCACCTTTTACTTTGGTATTTTGCCCTAATCTATAGGTAGGCTCTATAGATTCGAGGCTTTTTTCCAACGCAATGAGTTATTTTTGCCCATTAATTTTCCTGTTTTGTCCCATGCAAACCTTGAAATATCACATTTTTGAAACAGAAAGCACTATGTCTTTTATTGCTTGGTTTTAGAGAGAAGCAAAGGTTCTATTCTGTAGGGCCCGGCTATTCCATCAACACCCTTCCTGCAGTTTCGCTCTTCTCCCCGACTCATAAGGCTTACTGCATAAAAGAAGGAGGGCGACTGAAGCGCCCTCCTGTTCTTCTCTGTATGTTTCGCTTTTATTTTGTTGCTTACTTTATCCCACGCACAAAATCTTTTCTTCGTATTCCTTACGACCAACCTTGTAAACAAGAGTTGCAAGAACATAGATGATAACGATCAAGCAGATGTCCAAGCCGAAGAATACGCTCCAACCGAAGGTCTGGTTAACAACAGCCAAACCAGATGCAGCGAATGCGCCAACCAAGTTGAAAGGAACAAGAATGACCGAGTAAATCTTGTCGTAGTGCAAATCGCCGAATATCGATCTTGTTAAGAACGGTGTCATAACTGTGGACCATGCATATACACAGCCATAGATGAAGCCACCACCGAAGAGTACTGGGGTGATCTTGTTAAAGCCACCGAACCAGATGCAGAGAATACCACCTGCACCAGTGATGATGCCCAAGATAAGCGCAGCTTGGAGCGATCTAGATTCAACCGCACCAGTTACAACCTTACCAATAGCCATACCTGCCATAGAGAATGCTTCCAAGGTACCAGACATGATCATGAGGTCTGGGATAGCAACGCCAGCAGAGTCAACAGCTACAACCGTCTGATAGTACGTGGTGTAGTGCTGTGGATAAATACCCAAAACGTTCATCAAGCAGCCTGCAATAATGAGTACGTAGAAGTACCATTTCTTGTATGCCTCTTTTGGCTCCATACCCTTGAGCTGAAGATGCTCATCATCAACGGTTTCACCAGCAACCAAAGGCTCGCCATATGCCTTAAGTCCAACGTCCTGTGGATGGTTGCGAAGAGCAAAGAGATAGAATGGCAAAGCTACTAAGCAAACGAAGCCAAATACCATGTAGAGGTTTCTCCAGGTCTCTTCAACGAGCAGGTTTGGACCCAAAACAAACTGACCAACGATGTTGAAGGTAGCGCCACCAACACCAGTCATTGCGTATGCCAAACCAAGGAAGAAACCGAGCTTTTTCTTAAACCAGCGACCGAGTACGCCAGCGGTGATCAACCAAAGGATGGTGATCTGAGAAAAGCCGATGAAGACGCCTGCAATATACCATTGCCAGATGGCAGTAAATTGCGACATAGCAAGGTAGCTACCAGAAGCGCAAATTACTGCGATGCCACCAATGATACGAACGTCGAATTTCTCCAACAACGTACCAACGATAGGAGAAAATACAACCTCGCCAATGTAGACAATTGACATATAGAACGAAACATCAGAGACCTGAAGTCCCAAATAATTTGCTACTGGCTTGTAGCAAAGGCCTGGGCAACTAAAGGTGATAGCAGAAGTAGTGAAGATACCAATTACGCACGTCAAAGCAACGAGCAAGTGACGCGCTGTTAACTTTTGTTCTTCCATAGCTCCCCTCCAATACATTATGGAACATACTGTTCCCCCTGATAATACAAGCGCGAATGCTTATAAAAACTCGGCTTTTCTTAAAGGCATTCTCGCTCAAGGATTAATCCCTCTCCGACTAACCCTCGTCTACTATTTTCGAACCGTCAAAAAGGGAAAAATACGGATAGATTTCGTTTTTTGACCATACGCGAAAATCCTGGAGAAATTTATCATTATTTTTCGCTAAAATCCCAGGTCAGAGCATTATTGTTGTTACTTTTTATAATAGCGCTATAGGAAAGTTTAATAGTGTTTATGGCGCCATTATTGCCTTTAATACCCCGTACAGTCTTACGAGCGAGCTTATGCAGTTTTGGACAAAAAGTTTGGCCTGGCTTCCAGGGGAGATACGGATGCAGAACTTAATCTCAAGGCTACGAAACCTTAGGGTTAAAAAAAGACGAGAACCGAAGCTTAGCTTCGATCCTCGTCTTTTTTAAAGGGTTCTTTGTGCTGTGTGGAAGAGCTCATTGCTCTTCGTTCATTTGCATGAATCCTCGGGCTATAAGATTCAGTCCTTTATGCCTTCTGAGCAGACTGAACTTTGTCGCCACGATAATCCTTGGTACCGAACTTAACAACAACGCTACCAACGACGAAGCACATTACTGCAACGCAAATACCTACGATGAAGAAGACGCTCCAACCTGGACCCTGGTAAATAAGTGCCAAGCCAGATGCAGCAAATGCGCCAACCAAGTTAACAGGCATAAGAACTACTGAGTAGATCCTGTCGTAGTCTTTTTCGCCAAAGAGCAAACGAGTGATGTATGGAAGCGCGGTAGTAACCAAGGGGTACAACATACCGAAGATAAAGCCACCAAAGAAAAGTACTGGGAGAACCTTGTTGAATCCGCCGTACCAAATTCCGATCAGGCCAACAACGCCAGCTGCGGAACCAAAGATCAATGCAGCTTGAATTGACTTAGATTCGATAGCACCAATGCTTACCTTACCAACAGCCATACCAATCATGCAGCAACCCTCGAGGGTACCAGACATGATCATGAGGTCTGGGATTGAAGCGCCTGATGCGTCAACTGCGCAAACCGTCTGATAGAAGGTGGTGAAGTGCTGAGGATAAATTCCGCCGATGTTGAACAAGCAACCTGCGATGATAAGTACGTAGAAGTACCATTTCTTGTAAGCCTGCTTAGCAGGAATACCAGGAAGTTCAAGGTTTTCTGCGTCGATAACTTCGCCTTCCTGAATTTCTGCACCATATGCCTTAAGTCCAACATCTTCAGGATGAGAACGGATGCAGAACAAGGTAAATGGAATAGAAAGAATTGCAGCGGCAATACCATAGAAGAGGTAAAGGTCGCGCCAGGTTGGCTCAGTTAGCAGGTTTGGACCCAAGATGAACTGACCGATGAAGTTAAAGCAAGCTCCACCAAGACCAGTCATTGCGTAAGAGATACCAAGTACCAAACCGAGCTTAGCCTTGTACCAGCGGTTCAAAAGACCAGCAACCATCAACCAGAGAAGGGTGATCTCGCCAACGCCCATAAAGAAGCCAGAGATGTACCACTGCCAAATCTGAGTGTAGGTTGACATCATTGCAATACCGCCAGAAACGAATACTGCAGCAATCGTACAAATAATGCGAGCGTCATACTTCTCTAACAATGCACCAATGATTGGGGAGAAGATAACCTCTGCAAAATAAACGATTGACATGTAGAAAGAGACATCAGAAACCTGAAGTCCCAAGTAGTTTGCTACCGGACGATAGCAAAGACCCGGGCAACTGAAGGTAATAGCTGCAGGGCCAAACGTGCATGTTACGCACGTAAGAAGAACCAGAAAGTGACGCACAGTCATTTTCTGCTTAGTTGCAGAACCAGCCATGATCCTACCTTTCTAGAACGCAATAGCTGAAGCTATTCAACGTTCCGCACGTTTTCCTTTACTTTCAATACAGCATTAGTGAAGTCGCTTTACGATACGGCGCCTCGCCTTATCCGATGCCGAAAAGCGATGAGAGTCATCGCATCACATAATTCGATTTGGAGTTTTCGTAAAGCCATTCCACTGAGGTGAACCCTCAGTGCATAATTTTGAAGTTCACAATTCCTTCATAAAATGGTCAGATTTTTATACTTGGCCACTTGACGAAACACGTTCTTTGTGTTTCCGGTATCTTTTCCGCGAATTTTACAAATGAGTTACCCATTTTTCTATAGGTTTTACCGATATGATTCCCTCAATTTTTTAGAAGTGACCATTATTTATGAATTTTTGAACGTGTTTTGAACCCGTTCACCTAGAATTTATGTACCTATTTTTATCGATATTGATATTTTCAAATAAAAATAAGAAATAACCTCTCCTATTTCTACTTTTATTTCATCAGTTTCTCCGCCATTTTTGGATATTTTGAAGGCTTAAATTCCTAACAAAAAAGTACTCTAGCCCTTACCATCAACTAGCTCCAGGCTCTGCCTCTCAATATTGGCTATTTCCAGGCTCTTTTGGTAGCGAGCTCTATCATGTTTTCCACGGCGCGCGTTTTATAGGAACTCTTGCGATAGACCAAATAAACTGGATGGAACCCTTTGCGCACCTCTTCTATTTTTATGGCTTTGAGCTGAGGAAACGGTGCAAGCCCAAGCGTATCAAGCGAAAGACCGATTAAGCCGGTATCTGCCACTACAACACTCCCAAGGGTGATTTCATCATCACACCACTGCTCTACCGTAGTGTCGATGTCACTCAACAGCTCTTTCACTTCTTGCCCAACCGGTGTTTCAGGACGATAGGTTACCAACCGGCATCCTGCCAAATCTTTTATTGAAATGGAATCTTTCTGCGCAAGCGGGTTATCCACATGAACAACCGCTACTAAATCCTGAGAAAGAATGGGCACAAACTGAAGATTGGGCTTATTTTCGACATAGGCGCTGATCACGATGTCATACAGGCCGTTTTCCAAGTTTTCAACCAAACCCTTTGAAAGCCCCTGATAAAGCTTTACCTCAATTTGGTTTCCATAAATCTTTCGATATTCGTTTAAAAGCTCTGGCAGATAGTCTGACTGGACAGTAAAAACCGTTCCTATATCAATGGTGCCAGAAAGGTTATTCGCCTTCTCTTGGGCAATCTGAATGCCTTTATCAATGATGTCTAAACCTTCGCATATATAAGAATTGAACTCTTTGCCATACTTTGTGAGGCGAATATTACGCCCCATTTGTTCAAACAGCGGAATTCCTAGCTCATTTTCTAGTTGCTTGATTGAATTGGAAAGCGCAGGCTGAGTGATGTAGAGCTCTTCTGCCGCCTTGGTGAAATGTTGAACTTGAGCAAGCTTGCGAAAGTATCGTAATTGCGAAAGATTCATTTTTGTTTCCTATCCCTAAACTCCTTATTTGCATTGTACCCTACCCCTCACGCAAAACAAAAAAGCCCCGTACTCTGTCGAGCAACGGGGCAAAATTATAAATCAAAGCGCATCTTACTTATCTGTTTTCCCAGTTCAGACCGTAGGGCTGGTCAGAAATTCTGGGATAAGGTACAAGCCGAGCAACTGGCTAGTCAAGATACTCCAAGCGACCGCCATGCTTTTCGCATTCGCGTGCAATGGTGATGCGCTGAACGGTTGGGGCGCCTTCTTCAAGCCACATAGCGCGGCAGTCACGATAAAGACGCTCGGTAGGACCATAAGGGGAATCCTCAAAGTAGCCGTCGCCACCAAAAATCTCAAGCATTTCGTCAGAAACCAAACGAACGGTATCAATGGAGAAGAGCTTACAGATTGCTGCTTTTTCATCAATGTATTCATTGAAAGGATCATTGTCGAAGTCACGAGCAAAGTCATAAATCAACGTACGGAGAGCATGGATCATCATCTGCATGTTAGCAATCTTCATCTTGATAGCCTGACGCTTGATGATTGGCTTGCCGAAGGTTACGCGATCCGCTGCGCGCTTGAGGGAGATCTCGAGCATGCGCTGTGCCATACCAAGGTTAGAGCATGCGATGTGAACACGCGATACGCTCAAAGAGTGGATAGCAACTTCCATGCCCTGGCCTTCTTCGCCAAGAAGATAGATAGGATCAAGCTTGACGTTGGTGAACTTAAGGCCTGCATGACCTGCGCCACGGCAACCCATCATGTGAGGCATAGGGATGAGTTCGAAACCAGGAGCGTCATTAGGAACAAAGAATGCAGAAAGGCGGGAATCTTTGTCGCTCTCACGGTCAGTAACGGCGATTACGTAGGTGAAGTCAGAGCAGTCAGTGTGAGAGATGAGCCATTTTTCACCGTTCAAGATGTAAGAACCATCGGGCTGTTTGTCTGCGGTGCAGTGAAGGTCAGCGCCGGTGCCACCAGTTTTTTCGGTGATAGCAAAGTTGCAATAGATGGATTTGTCCTGGAACTTGTCCATGTACTTTGCCTTGAGCTCTGGTTTGCCGTAGTCATCGAGGATGCGCCAGTTCATGTCTGCTGCATGATGAAGATGCATACGCATTCCGCCAGGTCCACGAGAGAACTCTTCCTGAACCTTCAAAATTTCGAGTTCGTTCAAATTCCATCCGCCGTATTCGCTAGGAAGATAGAAACGATAAAGATCGTTTTCTTTTGCTAGCTCATAGAACTTCTCTGGAAAGGTGTTGGTTACTTCGATTTCCTTTTGAAGCTCTTCAAAAGGACCTTCTGCGAGCTCGCGAATCTGCTTGAGATACGCCTGGAACTGCTCGTCAGTAATAGTAGCATTAGGATTCATTTGTCCCCTCGCTTTCTTACCGTTGTCGTGTGTGACGGTTTTCTTTCCCGCGAAAGGCTTGTTCGCCTTTCGACAATTACCATTTTGACGGACGGTGGGAGATAAATCCAATTACTAAGAGTTTCGATTTTCAGAGCTGATTATAACTTTTATGAATAGATCTATAACTTTTGTTTAGGACTGCGGGTGACGCGGTTTCCAGGAGCACGAAGGTAGCTTAGGCGCGAAGCAAAGGAATGAATCGCGGATCACAACGAAGCGATTCGACCGTTCGCTATCTAACAAACGGGCTAGACTTATGCGTTCGCGTTCCGGCGTATATCTTCGCAATCGAGCGAGCAGAACTTATTTCATATGTTCGCGCTCTAGCGCACCTCTTCGCGACTCAACTCAGGCAGGTGCTCTTAAGCGCGCGCTTGATCATGAGAGACCAAACGGCGATCAAACAAAAGATACAAAAATGCAAGGATGCCTGAAAGAACAACCGAAGCAACATTGACTGGCAACGGAGTGCAGGTGGCGCCATTGGTATAAAGATACATGCCGGCAACTAAAGCAATGGCCAAAAGTGCAACTGATATCACAAGCCCCAAGCAAGGACTCCAGAGTGTTTTGTTTTTAGAGCAAAGACAGAGAACCACCACTGACAAAAGCCATGAGGCAAACATAGTCCAACACTGAACATCTTGAAGAGACGTGAGCAAGGCAGCATTGAGCGCATCAGGCCCCTTAACCTGAAGACACAAAAGAGCATCCCAACCTAAGATTGAGCCTGATCCTAGCCCCGCAAGCATAAAGGAAACAAGTGCCGAAAAAACGGTAGCAATAAGGGCATTTTTCATGCGAAGTTCCAACCCGGCAAGAAGAATGGCAAGCGGAGCTAAGCCTATTGCGCCTAATATAGGCGTCGAAATAACCACCAGCGCTTCTTTGAGGCTGTTCCTTCCTGAAACAAACCACCATGCGCACGCGAGCGCAATAAAAATAATTGCCACAATATACGCTTCATGTATAAAGAAAATGACGCCCACAAATATAAGAGCAAGTGCACCAGCAATGGACGGAATCACGGCGCCTAATACAAACGCGCCGGCAAGCACGACCCAAGATATGGGCGATGACCATCCTCCATTAATAAAAGGCGCATTCGCCACGCCAACAAAAGCAGTAAACGAAACCGCTAAAGCACTCCATAAGCGCATGGCTATGGTAAGCACACGCGGAGAAAATCCCTCAAAGCTCCGACCCATTACTCCCTCTTCATCTTCGAAATCTTCTTCGTCATCTTCTTCAGTTTCAAGACTGCCGACAATGTGCGCCAGTTGTCGTTTGCCTTTCCGGGAGTCACCCAGACATTGCTTCATTTCATGAGCAAAATCTGCCACGGAATCATAGCGATTTTCTTTGTCCGGGTCGAGCGCGCAGAACATGATGTCGTCAATGCTTTCATCAGCATCTTCAAGATACATAGAAGGAACGAACAGCTCTGCGCCTTCTATTTTCTTTTCCGCCTTTTGAAGCGTGGGCGCCAAAAAGGGGTTGTCTCCCGAGATCATTTCGTAGAGCAGGCTTGCGAGCGCCCATTCGTCGCAGCGCTCATCTAAGGGTTCTTGACGCATCTGTTCGAGAGGCATGTAGCCTATGGTGCCACCCTCTGCTGTGCCAAAGCCATATTCGCCAGCCAAACGAGCAAGACCAAAATCTACCACTTTGACCTGACCTTGTTTGTCAATGAGTACGTTGTCGGGCTTGATGTCTAAGTGGAGCACCTTGTTTTTGTGCGCAACCTCTAACGCATGCGACACCGCCTTAAAAACCGCAGCGATAACATCAGGGGTTACTTCGTCTGAATAATGTGCGAGCAATTCGCCCAGCGTGATGCCCTCGATATATTCCAAGATGAGATATGCGGTATCGCCTTTGATTTCGAAGTCATATACCGAAACAATGTTGGCATCGTTGAGCATGGCTGCAGTTCGCGCCTCTTCAAGGCCCGGAATTACTGACGCGTCCAAGGCGGAGTTGGCAACCAAAATGCTTTGCGAACCTGGCGAGTCATCCGAAGCGTCCGAAGCATCCAAACCGCCCACGCCCTCATATTGAGCCTGATTATTCATGAGGCTATCAAGCGGAGCGCCACTTAACGGCATGCACTTGATGGCTACTTTGCGCTGAATGCGCGTGTCCCATGCCACAAGAACTGAAGCGAACCCGCCCGAGCCCGCTTCTTCAAGTACTTCGTATCTGCCAAGTAAAAGTTCGCTCAATTACACAAACTCCTGAACATAGTATTTGATAAGAGCAGCCGAAGTTGGCGTGCAACGTTCCCCTTCAAGGCGCTCATCACAAACAGGAATACCCGTATCAATGATTGCCTGAGTTGCCGGAGCAGGAATATCCATCAGGCCATGCGCACATTCTATTTTGCCTTTGCCCACCTGCACGGACGTTGCTTTAATATGCTCGGGCGAAAGTACGAACATACCCACACAAATTGCAAGTGCATTGCGAATACCTGAAGCGTTTCCAACTTCATGGAAATGCGCTTCTTCAACACTGCAACCATGAACCTTTGCTTCAGCCGTTACTAAAATAGTGTAAACACCACGAAGAGCTTCCTTAATTGGCTCTGGAAGCTCTAAAGAACTAATGGTTTCTTCAATTTCTGCCAAATTATGATGATGGTGATCAGAAATGGATGTTTCGTCCAGGTAAGCATCAAACTGCTTGCGCTGATCGGGGCTCATTGCATCAAGGATGGTATCTAATATCTGAGCGCGCGTTGCTTGCTCAGTGAAATTGAAGGTTAGTTCCATGGCGTTATAACACCTCTATCTTTCTTTTTTCTCTTCTGTAAGGATACCCCTTAACCTATTGTGTTTTGAGGTGATTGATGAGATGTGCCTGAAAACCTGCGCCAAATCCATTGTCTATGTTCACCACGCTCACGCCACTTGCGCAGGAATTCAACATGGCAAGCAATGCTGCAACGCCTCCAAACGAAGCGCCATAGCCAACGCTGGTAGGAACCGCAATTACCGGGCAGGACGCCATGCCTCCTACAACACTGGCAAGCGCGCCTTCCATGCCCGCAACTGCAATGATGACCTGCGCATTCATGATGTCGTCAACGTGAGCAAGTAGGCGGTGAATACCCGAAACGCCTACATCATATAGGCGGGTCACTTTGTTTCCTAACGCTTCAGCGGTAAGCGCCGCTTCTTCAGCTACCGGCAAATCGCTGGTACCCGCGCACGCTATCACGATTGAACCGGTGCCGGTTGGTTTGGGCATGTCTCCAACCAAGCCAACGCGCGCAATGGGGTGATACGTAAGCGAAAGATCATCTTTTAAGCTTTCGTAGGCTTCTTCGCCCAAGCGCGTTATAAGAATGGTCTTCTGGCCTTTTTCAAGCATGGACTTGCAAATGCCCTGGATTTGATCTGCGGTTTTTCCTGCGCCATAGATAACCTCCGCTGCGCCTTGGCGTATGGCGCGATGGTGATCAACTTTGGCATATCCTAAATCTGAAAATGATTCCTGCATGAAGGGTTCTTTTTTTAGCGCAAGTAGCGCCTCGTCAACCGAACAATGATTGTTTGCAACCTCATGCAACAGCGTTTCTAGTTCTTTGCTATCCATACGTTTTCCTTGATAAAAGAATCGCACCAACCAACTGGAAGATGCGATTCTGACTGTTTTATTTCGCGCGCTCTCAAGTGCGTTGTGC
>CAVABR010000057.1:0-6763 GCA_963586955.1 bacterium | reverse complement strand
CCAATGCTATAGGTAGTTGCCTAAGCTCCGGGATTTTCTTGCGCAAAAAAGGCCGGTAAGAAAGCTCAAAACAGATACACGTTACCGAACAGCCAACAAAGAGAAAGTACTCAACCGCCCTAAACCAAAGAGGATAGCCAGCATCGGCTGATGCAGGGTCAGGGAAAAAGCACAACTTAAAACAGCAGATCATTATTAATAACCACACGCCTGTTAAAAACACATTCCAGACTGTTCCTACCTTGGGGAGCGCTTTTGCGAACGTCGCCCGTAATGCTTTCATGTTTTCCATTTTTTGCGAATCAGCGTTCAAAGATTTATCGGTGACTTCTAACGAGGCTGGGCCTTCATTGGCCATCGCAAAATTAGTTACTTCTCCTGTGGCCGAAGGGTTCTCTCTATGAACAGAATCTTCTGCGCCTGCTGAATTTTCTGCACTCGCAGGATTTTTTACACTCAAACTTTCATAAGCAACCGTATCTTTTACGCCTGCACGGTTTTCTGCGCTCGTGCTTTCGGAAGTTGTAAAACCTTCTACGTGTGCACCTTCTGCGCAGGCGCTTTCGAATAGTGCTTTTAATTCTTGAACGCTCGCAGGTCTATCAGCCGGATCAAAAGCGCAAGCTTGCTTTATTACCTTTTGATAAGCAGGCGAAACACCCTGGCAAGAAAACCCTTGCGCCCTATCTGCCGATGTTGCGCACCGTCCCGCCAAGCAATAAAACAAAATCATCCCCAGAGCATAGATATCACTGCGCACATCGGTTTGCCCATAACCAAATTGTTCAGGTGGCGCAAATTCCCTGGTTCCAAAATGAGCTGTGTCAGTTTCAAGCCCCTCTTGATACAGGCGCGCTATACCAAAATCAATAAGCGTCAGCTTCTTTTTTGAAAGCAAAATATTAGAAGGCTTCAGGTCTCTATGAATTATGGGTACGTCAAACGCTTCATGCAGTTCACTAACCGCATCACAAATCCGCGGGAAAACATCTTGCGCCAAAGCAACAGAGGCACCCTGCTGCGCCACTATTTCTTTGAGCGTTTTTTCTTCCTGGAGGTATTCCATCACTATAAACAGTTCGTCTTTAATGGTGTAGCACGCGTATAAAAAAGGAAGGTGCGCAAACGGTTTCTCTTTTTGCGCCTTGAAAATAACCGGGTATACCGAACCAAGCCCGGAAGATTTCTTGAGGCATTTGCGAATAAACAGCTCTTTGCCTGAGCTGTTATGAGAAGCCTTCGAAACCAGCTCCGTTCTTTCAAGCGCTGTCTCTTTAAGCACTTCTTCCACGCAGTACTCATTGTGCTGTTCAACCAACAAAAGAAACGCTTCCAGTTCATCCTGCGGTTCTTCTTTTGCGCAGACCTCTTCGCTGACGTTCGTTCCTTCTTTGGCGCGTGCTCCTTCGCTAGTGCCAACACCTGCCTTAGCGCTCGCCCCCTCGCCAGCATCCATCTCTTCCTTTGCGCGCACCCCTGTCCTAGCGCGCGTCTCCTCCCGAGCGCCCACCTCCTCCTTGTGTGCACCCGCTACAAAATCACTCTTGCCAACTCCCCTACTCATGAGCAAATTGTTTCCTCATTGAACCGATACAGTTCCTCTTCAGTCTTTTGAAGCGAATAGCCTTTTTCTAGGCAGAAAATAATGATGGCATCACGCCGATTCTTGCAGTAAAGCTCGTTATTTCCCGATGCCTGCAACAACCGGTCTGCCTCCTTCAAGGAAAGATTCATAGCAAAAATCAGTTGCAGTATTTTGTTGCGAGAAGCTTTGCGCGTCCCCTTGAAAATTTGATAGCCAAAGGTTTCATTGATCCCCGCCTTACGCACAACTTTTGCCCGCTCTAAATTCTTTTCCTGAAGAAGTTGCTGGAGATATTCCGACAGGCTCCTTTTAGAAATGTCATTCTGTTCAAGGAACAATTCGGGCGACGAAGAAGAAAGCAAATCCTGCAAAAGCTCTTCGGTAAGAGGTTCTTCCACGGTCAATCTCCCTTTCTAGATCATTTTTCGCATCCTTAGTGCATCCATAGTGTAACGTATCAGTAAAAACAAATATGCCTGCCCTGGAAGCAGGACAGGCATGGCACTAAATAAGGTTTTGTTCACCCTTATGACAAAACCCAAGAAAAGGTATTAGAATTCGAAAATGAGGTGCTCTGATAAACAACTTTGGTAGGCGCACCGCTGAAATAAACCTCTCCAGTTACCGTACCACCGGGAGCCAACGTTCCTGAATTAAGTGGGTTTTCACCTTTGGAATATGCCGTTGCTGTACGCTGTGCACCTTGGCTATCTTCTGCTTTCCAATCGTACATATTGAAGGTGGCATTTTCTTTTCCGTTGTTGACGTACGTAACCGTTACACAAACTAATTCGCTTCCGTCATAGTTTGTCAGCCCTTTTTGAATAGAGTTTGCGCAAACAGAAACGTTATTGCTTAAATCAATTGTTGTGCCTAAAGAAAGATCGGTTGTTTTGTCCGACTGTGATTTGGAACCATCAGACTGCGTCACGCTGGTAGCTTTTGCCCCTGAAGTTGCATCATCAATAGCTTGGCTATACATGCTCTGCGATGCCATTACCGCAATAAAAGCAATCACACAGATGACTATAGCAGCAATGGTGATTCCCTTGCCCTTTTTCTTGCCTCGGATAATTCCTACCAAGCCAATGATCGCAAAGATCAAACCAAGAACAGCAAGAAATGCTGAGCCGTTGTTAACTATCGGAATAAGCGAAGTTATAAGCGCGATTATGCCAACAACGAAGCCTGCAATACCAAGCGCGGATTTGCCTTTTGGCGTTTGAGCAGGCTGGACCTGAACAGCCCATGCTGGTTGCTGATTTGGTTGCCCAGCTGGCTGTTGCACCGGTTGCCCAGCCGGCTGTTGATTACCATTAGATTGAAACTGATCGCTCATGGAAAACTCCTTCTCCCTAAACACTTCTTTCCAGTTGAAACCCTCTTGCGCAAAAATCTGCGCAACTTGGTAAAAGAATATCCAAGGCATTTGCGCTTTTCATTAGCTCAGAGCTAATGTTGCGACCAGTGGTTTTGAGGCACAGAACCTGCTGACTTCACGTCAGCACGGTCGTGGTAGTCTTGGGCCCGCGCGAACCTTGATGGCTTTAAACCAGCTCAATACGAAGTGGCTTTAGCCCGATGCGACTCCTGGCGGTTTAAAGTTAGCGCGGTTCCTCATGCTTTTGAAGCAACACAACACATTTCCTCTTCGCTATCAAAAGGGTATGAATTATATGGTTTTCCCTATGGGTTCAGTCTCGTTTTATCGATATTTTTTCGTATTCATATACAAATGTGTTCACGGACAAAAATAGTGCTATGTTTGAGCTACTTAATCATTCCCCCAATTTTTCCGATTAAGTCATACATGCCACGGGCAAGGACGGGGGATTCTTATGCGTATCAGTATGCCAATGTTGTTATTCTGGGTTTCAATGATACTGGTTCCGCTTTTTGTATCAGTTGTTGCCATTGGAATTGTTCCCAATAATCAATCCGTTACCCTTCGCTGGGATGAGCCTGGTCTTGTTCATAGCGGGTCTCCCACCAAAGTGATGTTAATTGCGATGGTCTTAGCCACCGCCAATGTGATTCTTGCCGGCATCTATCTTTTCAACAACAATCTCAATCTGCCCCAAATTGTTCACGGGGTGGACAAAAAAGGCCCCCGCATTCTTTGTGTTGCAGGGGCACTTGTTTGTGCTTCATGTGGCGTTATTAGCGCAGTTTGTTGGTCACAAGCACTTATTTCGACGTTGTATTTTTAGAGGCTTAGTCTTCTTTCTAGCCCGGTTAGCGCTGCCTGTAACCCCCCCGATAGTCGGCGGGCGCTTTATCGCTAACCGTAACTAGATTATACCGTTTTTCTTACTCTTCGCCAGCCTGCTTAGCGTCCAAAACGAACGTGCTTGATTTCCTAATCTTACTGTCATACATGCAAGTGTCAGCCGTACGATATGCCTCACAGAAGCCTTCGACTGATTCATCGCAGATCACGGCGCCTAAACTTACACTGACTTCTTCGGTCATTGGTTCAAGAACAAGATTAGAAACTGCTGTGAGCAATCGGTCAATGATGAGCTCTGCTTCAGAAGCCGTTTGAACGCCTACAAAATACGCAGCAAATTCGTCACCACCAAGGCGCATGACTACGTCTTCTGGCCTTTGAATTTCACGAAGGATATCGGCCATAGCAATAATTGCTTTGTCACCAAGAGCGTGACCATATTTGTCATTGATCTGCTTAAACTTGTCAATATCAAGCAAGCAAAACATGCCTGGGGTCTTTGCTCTGATCAGGGTATCGATGGTTTCTTCGCCATGCCCACGATTAAAAATACCGGTCATAAGGTCTGTTCGGGCAAGATGCAGAAGCCTGATTTCCTTGCGTCGCTCTTCGTCAATACATTCCACAGTACATAAAACATTGTGAAGAAGTTCTTTCTCTTCAACATCAATTTTTATGAACCTAATCTTGCACCAACCGCTGACTTTGCCTTCAAATACCAACGATATAACGTTGCGACCTTCCATTCTTTTTTCGAGCGTAGAAAGGTCTATAAAGTCAGCAACCATAGGAATGTGTTCAGTAATGGTGATATGAGTCATTACGCTATTCAGTTTGTCTTGCAAACTTCCCGTCATTGTTGCCGCCTTTTCAATAGCAGGCGTTGTTTTGACGGGAATGTATTCGTCATTTTCAAGATCAAGCACATACATTGATACATAGATCTGAGAAAGCGAACGCAGAGCGTACCTCAAAATATCAGCGTTAGTCATTTTTACCCCGAGCAACAAATTTTTGATAGATTTTGGGCGAATGCCCTTAGCGATAATACCAAGTATTTACAAAATGTTGCAAAATTTTTCCGCTTGTAAGAAAAATGACACTTTTGCATCATGCCTAGCTTGAAGCACATGACAAATATATTAAATTAGTTTCTTTTTGAAAAAATCAGGAGTGATTTCTTGCAAGGGAGGGCTTTTTGAGCTGTGGGTGTTCTGTACAAAGATTTGCGCGAAAGCTGTGGGCGATTTGCAAGAGAATCTGCCACGCTTTCGCTAGAAAACCTGCGTCGCTTTCGCTAGAACGAACACTTCACCGAACAAGAGGGGCACGTAGCCATTCCACCCAAGGCTGTTTCGCGTAATTCGTATGGGATGCTTCGGCCTACTCTATACATGGCATCAACCACTTCATCAAAGGGAACAATTCCGCCGATGCCGGCCAAAGCCATCTGGGTCGAAGAAAGCGCGTTGACCGCAGCTGCTGCATTTCTTTTTTGGCACGGTGCCTCAACAAGCCCACCAATGGGATCGCACACCAAACCCAACATGTTTGCAATAGCATCCCCTGCTGCGGTGAGGCACATCTGCGCTGTTCCACCCATGAGTTCAGTCGCAGCGCTTGCAGCCATGGCGGCCGCGGAGCCAATTTCAGCCTGACAACCACCTTCTGCTCCCGAAACAGTAGCGTTGCGTGCGATGATTGCGCCTATTGCCGTAGCATTTTTGAGCGCTTTGCACAGCGCTTCGTCACTGAAAGCATATGCTTCCTGCAACGCAAGCAACACTGCCGGAATTACACCAGCTGACCCGGCGGTTGGCGCCGCTACAATCAAGCCCATGGTGGCATTTGTTTCTAGCACTGCAAGCGCATTGCGCGTAGCAAGCGCTACCAGGGAATCCTTCAATCCCTGCCCGGATTCTTCAAGTGAACGCAACTTCGATGCTTCGCCTCCAATAAGGCCACCCATAGAAGGCAGGGGCTTATTGACCGGTCGTGTTGCTGCGCCTTTCATCACTTTCAAAACGCGCTCCAAGTATTTATCAAGCATGACCTCAGGGAATCCTTTGCTTGCAAGAAGCGCATATTCACGTTGCTCTGAAGCTTCACTGATAGACACTTCGTTTCGCTCGCAATAGGAAAGTAGCTCTTCGGCATTTTTGAAATCAAGAACCGTCAGTTGTTTGAGCGCATACTCAACGCTCATGGCAGGTTTTTCTTCGAGCAATAAACGATGCCCCTGATCTGCGGAAATAAACCTGACCGATTCAATAGAGGGGAATGTCAAAATCTCTGCAATGACATCTGCGGGTACGTGCTCATCAATTTCCAAAACAGTGAAAGCATCTCCGCCGATGCATTCCCTATGAAGCACCGACGTCCCAATGTTGATGCCCGCCCGCCCCAGCGTTCCGGCAATATGCGCAAGCGTTCCCGGCTGGTCTTTTTGGCGCACAATCATGCTGTTGAATTCGCCCGTGATATGAACATTGATGCCGTCAATGCGCACCAGCTCCGCAGCACCCCCACCAATGGAAACGCCCCGCGCCTCAACTTTGTTCCCCGATACATCACTGACAATAACGTCAACCGTGTTGGGGTGAGGCACCTTGGTGTTTGGGTCGGGCTCAAAGCTGAATTCAAGTCCTTCTTCTTTGGCAAGCTCGAAGGATTCTTTAACCCGCAGGTCATCCGTGTGAAGTCCCAACAAGCCCGCTACCAACGCTTTGTCCGTACCATGTCCGCGATACGTATGAGCGAAGGATCCGTACAAAACAAACGTTGCCTGTTCAGGCTCGTCAGTTAATAGGTTGCGAACCATGCGCGCTATACGAAGAGCGCCCGCCGTATGCGAAGAAGAAGGACCAACCATAATAGGTCCAATAATGTCTCGAATCTCTAGAGGCTTCATGGGTGATCCTTTCGCGTTTTGGAGAGCGGGTGGCTTG
>CAVABR010000056.1:0-5393 GCA_963586955.1 bacterium | reverse complement strand
TCAACGTCTTTTGTTTTGACGAAGTCACGGCCGATGAAACTAAGGCCTGTTGGCCAGGCTGATACTAATAAGAAACCCCCGTTCCAGCTGTATTGGAGCGGGGGTTGTGTTTTGTTGTGGGCTGGTCAGGCGCGTGTCAGTTGTTGCGGGCGACTGTTATTGCTTTGGGCTTGCGTGTTTGTCGCGTCGGCTGGTTTTGGTATGTGCCCGTTTTTGCGGGCGTGTACCGGTTGCCCGGCGCTTTTCTATTGCCTGAGCAACTTAGCTTCTAGTTAAGCCCTTCTGTCTCAAAGCGACGAACCAATGCTTCCTGGTGGTTAGCATAACGAAGAGCCGTTTCCTTAGTAATGATTCCTCGTTTTGTTGCGGCAAACAAGCTTTGATCCATAGTCTGCATACCCACCTTGGTATTAGCAGCAATAGCAGAGTCAATCTGATACGCTTTTTCTTCGCGAATAAGATTACGAATAGCGGTATTCATAAACATGATCTCAAACACCGGCAACATACGGCCATCAACGGTTGGAACAAGTTGCTGGCTTACGATTGCCTGCAAGACCATAGAAAGCTGAATACGAATCTGACGTTGCTGGCTTGGTGGGAACGATTCAACAATGCGCTCAACCGTGTCAGCGGCGCTGGTGGTATGAAGCGTTGAAAGAACAAGCTGAGCCATCTCTGCTGCGTTTACCGCAGTGCTAATGGTGTCAGCATCGCGCATTTCGCCCAGCAAAATAACATCGGGACTTTCGCGCATTGCAGAGCGAAGCGCCTCAGAAAATGAAGCAACATCGGTTGGGATCTCGCGCTGAGTAACAATGCAGGTACCATGCTTATGTACGTACTCAATAGGGTCTTCCATGGTGATGATATGACCAGTACGGGTTTGATTCATACGGTCAAGCAAGCATGCCAACGTGGTGGATTTGCCTGATCCCGTAGGGCCAGTAACAAGTACCAAACCTTTTGCGCAATCAGCAAGGTTCATGATGGTATCAGGAATATGCATTTCTTCTGGTGAAGGAAGTCCAAAAGGAATAACACGGATAACCGCACCGTAAGAACCTCTTTGGCGAAAAACATTAGCGCGGAATCTTCCTACGCCTGCAATAGCAAAGCTGAAGTCATCGTCATGGTTGATGCTTTTGTCAAAGGGTTCCATATCGCGATTAGCCAGCTCATAGATTGCCTTAATGTATTCTTTTGTGTCATTAGGCATAAGAGGGGCAGTTTCCGTGCGAATATGCTTACCTTCAGCTTGATACGATAAAGGCAACCCCGCGTTAATAAAAACATCAGATGCTTTTACGTCGATCATCTGTTTAAGAAGGTCTTTTAATTCCATTGTGTTTTAACTCTCCTTGTTATTTGCCATTGCTGGCGCTTGACCAAAGAATATCATTTTCTGTTTGACCAGATTCTGTTGTGAGTTTCCATTTGTCTATAGAAACAGAGCCTCCCTTTGCGCTCACTGAAGCATCAAGAATGCGCCCATCGACGGAAGTAAGAGTGAAAGCTATACTTTCGCCATTTAGGGAAGTGGTAACCGTTACGTCTTTGTCCGCAGTTGAATTCATAGCCTTAGCTTCAATAGAGCCAATGTTTGCATAAACTGCCTGCATAGAAGTTGAACCTTGATGAAGCGCCTCATCAATACCGGCAGCAATGCGCTGCCCGTAAGAGTCAACCGTATAGCATTGCTCCAAAGAATTTGCCTGGCGTTGCGCCATGGTTGATTGAGCATTTGCGCTTGTTGCACAAAGCATAGCAAGTACCGCAAGTAAAAGTGCTGCAATAAGAGTAACTAAACTGCTCGGTCCAATACGGACGCCGTTAGTAGATGAACGATCTCTCATGATGCACCTCCTTGCACATAGCGTGTTGCATTCAAGGTATAAACTTCTTTCCCGTCTTCTGAAACAGTAATAACAGCTTCATAAAGGGTTCCCGCAGTTTGTGCCTGTTTTGTAACGTTGCAGGTAACATCAAAAGAGCCAGAACCTTTTGCGGCAACTCCCGCACCCACGGTTTTGCCTAAAGCAACTGCCTCAGGGTTTGCTGAAAATTCTTCTGCTGCTTTTTGAGCTATTCCTGTTGCAGAAGTAAGCTGACTTGCGTTGTATGACTTAGTTACAGAAGAAGCAAATATCTGAACAAAGATAGCAAGTGTTGCAAGAAGGAAGAACAGCAATACTATCGATTCAACCAAAAATGAGGTATTAGATTTTGACTTCTCTTTCTTTTTCTGAGAAGCAAGATCAGCGCGTGGAGCCTCAGGCATTTGCCTCACCTCCTGAAACGCTGCGGATGGCAACTTCAGCAGTGCCTTGATCAGTAGTTACCGTTAAAAGACCATGCGAATAGGTAAAGTTAAAGGTATTGCTGGTGGTTACCACGGTTGCTTTATCAGGCGAATAGGGGCTTGTTGCCAAGCTGTATTCCTGAAGAACTTTGCCATCATGAAGATAAAAACGGGTTTCATAGGTGCCCGTGCTTAAAACTTCTTCAATGACAAGAGAACGGCCTTCCGAACCAGAGCGAATAGCAATGGCTCCTTTTGCGTCATTAGCATGAATGGCATTACAAATAAGGCCAGCACCTGTGCGTTCAGCATTGTTGGCTGTGGTGCTATCAGAAATTGCCTTGTAAACCATTGCTCCTGAAGCAAGCGCTAAAAGCAAAGCCAAGAAGAAAACACCCAAGGTCAGTGCCGGGAAAATGCGTTTTGCAAGAGAATCTTTTTCGCCTTCAATTTTTGGCCGTGCAGCAGAAGCAAGCGAGACCATATTTGTTTTCTGGAAATCATTAACACTCATCGGACCGTCACCACCACAGTAGGCATTACGTTGTCCGCAAAGCTTTCGTAAGATACTACGTAGTCATCATGGTTGATAGTTACCCCGTAGTATTTTTCAAGATGTTCAAGTGATGAAGGATAGCTTCCTTCAATAGCGCAGCACTGACGAGCCGCACTCATGATTGAATCATGCAAGGCAACGGCGCCCTGTTCGCGTGCTCCTCTTTGCACTGCTCCAATTATGAGCCAAGCAGCAAGAATGACAGCAATAATGACGCATATTATGATGATGCGTTTTTTGCGCCTCTTCGTTTGGTCTCTGTCTGTTATCTCATGAAACATAGTAAGCGCCTCTAAGCAATAGAACTCATTACGCCAACAAGAGGAAGCATTACTGCAATAAGCGTTGCGCCAACTGCCACGGTAAGGAATGCCGCCAAGAGAGGCTCAATACTATCAATTGCTGCGTCCAGTTGAACATTGGCATCGTTAAAGAAGATGTCAGAAAGGTCAGAAAGAACTTCGTCAGTTGAACCGGAACGGGTATAAACCAAAAGCATGCGCCCATAAATTGGTTCAAAGATTTCATTTTCTGCAATGGCCTGACCAAGGCTTCGGGGGTTGTCCAAGTTAGTCATGCTCTCAAGAGCAACTTCAAGCTTTTTCTTGAGTTCAGGATGACTTACGGTCTCCATTGCTTGGCGCATGGAAACTTCTTCTTGAATACCAGAAGCTACATAGGTAGAAAGCGCATTGGTAAAACGCGAAAGAGCAAGCTGATACATAGCTTTGCGCGTAAAGGGTAGTTTTTCAAAAAGAGTAGAAACGCGAACGCGACCTTTAGGGGATCGGGAAAGGAACCAAATGACAAGGATGACAATGGTTGCAATGAGGACAACTGCAAGAGCAATCCATCCAATGACCATTGAAGCACCCACCATGCTGAATGAGCCAGAGGTAAGCGAACCCGACATGTTTTTATATGCATCGGTAAAGATTGGCAAAATCCAGATCACGGTGAAAAGCAAAATTGCACTCATAACGCAAAGAAGCGCAGCAGGATATCCTACCGAATTTTGCAGTTTTGCATAGGTGCGATGTTCGCTTTCATAGTAGTGACCCAAGCTTCGAAGTACGCGCTCGGTACGACCGGCGTTTTCACCCACGCGAACCATCTTGATGGCGTATTCAGGGAATGCGCCAGATTTCTGCATTGCTTCAGCCAGGTCATCACCTTGATTGAGTGCCGAATAAACGCTGTCGCAGGTGCGCTTGAAGCCTGATTCTTCACGATGCTCTGAGAGCATATGTACTGCTTCGTCAGTTTGAATGCCAGCAGCGAGCATTGTTGCAACGCTTGAGCAAAATGCGCTCACCGCGCTACTTTCCAATAATTTTTCTGCCATACGACTACCCTCTTTAATTTTTACAGTTCGCTTTATTGTCTCATGAAATGGGAGATTGAGGAGTGACTCTAAAAATATTTTTTACCTTTTTTGAAGGTTTTTATCTAATTCAGGCTCTAATTTAGGCGAATTTGAGTTCTGGTTTGCGTTTTTTTGTTTTAGGGGGCGAATTCGGACAACTAGTACACGTGGCGGTCGGTGTAGCTTTTTCCGTCTCCTACGTTTGAGTTATTAGAACTTGCCGCAAACGTTAAATCAACGCGCGACCACGTATTTGAACTCACTTCAAAATGAGCGTCCTTCCAGGTTCCGTCAATGTAGACCATAATCCACGAATGATAGATGTTATCAGGGGAAACATAGCCCGTGACCAGCTTGGTGGGAATGCCCTGGCTTCGAAGCATTGCAGCGCCTAAGCTTGCATAGTCAAAACAAATCCCTGAACCTTTTGAAAGCGTTTCGTCAGGGTTTGGCGTGTAATTGAGCGAGTTTTTAATCGTTGACGCTTTGGCATCGTCATAAGAGATATTTTCGACAATGTAGGAGCAAATAGCCTTCACGGCTTCCCCTTGGTTTTCGGCATCTTTAACCAGTTCGCGCGCCTTGATTACGCAGGCGCTTTGATCGGTATAATTGCAATATAAGTTGGGCACCAAAAAGGGTGCAAATTCGCTTTCCAGTGAAACGTCGGCAGTGGTGCTAAAAAGCTCAACGTAATTGTTGCCCGAGGTGTTTTGCATCACGCGAAAGCTATAGGTGCCTTCGCCAAGGGAAAGCGGAATGACCGTTGTTTCTCCCGTTTGAGGAATGCCAATGTTGAGCGTTTGTCCTTCGCAGGTCATTTGCAGTTTGAGCTGGGCGGGAGCTGTTGCGGAAACGGTCACGTATCCATCGGATGCCGAAGAAGTATCAATGGTCACGCCGTTGCCCGATTGTGCAGCGCTTTCATTGAAAACGGTTTGTTTGATGGAGGTTTGTTTGGTGAAGGAGGCTCCGCTGGTTTCATTGCTCGAACAGCCATAAAAGGCAAAAAGACAGCAAAAAAAAGCAACAAAAAGAAATACCGCTTTTACCGCGGTAGTTAAACGGTAAGCGCTATTTTCCGAAAAAATGCCCATTACAAAAAAGTATAACGCACAAACAAAACAGCGCCTAGCAACATAAAGACAACTAAGGGCAGGTTGTAGTGC
>CAVABR010000055.1:0-63318 GCA_963586955.1 bacterium | reverse complement strand
CCATCAGCGGTGAAATTATCGAAGGTGATACCGTAAATGTCACCGTTGATGGCGCCCAAACTAATGCAAGTGATAAAACCTATACAGCAACGGCAAAAATTGACAATACGAATTACAAGCTTCCCGATAAACACACTCAAAGCTTTACGATCACGCAAAGAGAAGTAACGCTTAGCTGGTCAGAGGATAGTTTTATCTATGATAAAGCTTCTCATGTTCCAACCGCTATTGCAGGAAACCTTGCGGGAAGTGACAAAGTTGCTGTTACGGTAAAAGGTACTCAAGCTGATGCGGGAACCTATACTGCGAAGGCAACAGCGCTTGATAATTTGAACTACAAGTTACCTTCTGAAGCTGAACATAACTTTACTATCAACCAAAGGGAAGTAACGCTTTCCTGGTCCGGAGATAGCTTTACTTACGATAAAACTTCTCATGTTCCAACTGCTACTGCAGGAAATCTTGCGGAGGATGACAAAGTAACCGTCACCGTAGAAGGTGAACAAACTAATGCCGGTACCTATACTGCAACGGCAACTGCGCTTGATAATAGAAACTACAAGTTGCCTAGTGAAGTTAAGCATGGCTTCACTATCAACCAAAGAGAAGTAACTCTTTCCTGGTCAGGGGATAGTTTCACTTACGATAGAACCTCTCATATTCCAACTGCTACTGCAGGAAATCTTGTAGGAGATGACGAGGTAACCGTTGCTGTAGCAGGTGAACAAACCAATGCGAGTGATACTCCTTATAAGGCAACTGCCACTGAGCTTGACAATACAAACTACAAATTGCCAGCTGAAACAACTCATGACTTTACCATCTCGCCAATATTGCTCACGCTCAACTGGGATGGACAAGCACCTTATTCCTATGAGTATGACAGTGAATCTCATGCTCCGAGCGCAAGTGTTGAAGGTGTTATTGAGGGTGACACCGTAAACGTTTCGGTAGAGGGTGCGCAAACTAACGCAAGCGAAACACCTTATACTGCTACTGCAACAGTAAACAATACAAACTATAAACTTCCAAATGAACACACCCAGAGCTTTACGATCACGCAAAGGGAAGTAACGCTTACCTGGTCGGGAGATAGTTTTGTTTACGACAAAACTTCTCACGTTCCAACAGCTACAGCAGGAAATCTTGCAGGGGATGATGAAGTTGCTGTTACGGTATCTGGTACTCAAACAAACGCAGGTACTTATATTGCAACCGCTACGGGACTTGGCAATAAAAACTACAAACTTCCCACTGAAGTGACTCACCAATTCATCATCACACCAAAAGAGCTCACCCTTACCTGGGATGGCCAAGCACCTTATACCTATCAATATGATGGTCAGTCTCATGCGCCTACTGCAAATATCTCTGACACTCTTGAAGGTGATATCGTAAATCTCACCATAGATGGCGCTCAAATCAATGCAAGCGAAAAAGCTTATGTGGCAACGGCAAAGATTGATAATAATAACTATCAGCTTCCCTCTGCTAATACCAAAGAATTTACCATCACAAAAAAAGAGGTTACTGTTTCTGGCATTAAGGCCAACGACAAAACCTATGACAGAACTACGGAGGTAACGTTTGATTGTACGCAGGCTAGTTTTGAGGGTAAATTAGATAAAGATACGCTTACCGTCACTGCCGAAGGTGCCTTTGAGTATGCAGATGTTGGCAACAGAACGGTACTTATTACTAAACTCACGCTTGGCGGATCTTCTGCTAGTAACTACAAATTAGCAAGTGAAGGTCAGCAGTCAACCGCTACCGCATCAATTAGTCAAGCCACGCTTGAGTTTAACGAGATTACTGTCGAAACCAAAAACCACACTTATACTGGCTCACAAATCAAACCTGACGTAAAGAGCAAATTCTACATCCAAGATACTGACTTTGAAGTAATCTATGGCGAAAATATCAATGCAGGGGAGGGTATAGTTACCATTAAAGGTATAGGTAACTATACTGGTGAAAAACCTATATCTTTCACTATTGCACAAGCAACTCCTAATTATAAGATTCCTCAAGGCCTTACGGCTGAAGTTGGCCAAACGCTTGCTGATGTAGTTTTACCTGCACAGACAGATTCGACAGATACCACAAAAGGTAAATTTATTTGGCAAGATCCATCTACTCCTGTTGGAGACGCAAGTTCAACACCTAAGACCTTTTTGGCTAAATTTATTCCCGATGATACGAAAAACTATAGCGAAGTAAATGATATTGAAATTCCGGTTACCGTCACCGCTGTAAAGACTGCTTTTGCAGTGCTTTTTGATGACAATACGCTTGGCTTCTATAACCGGTTTGAGGCTGACATTCCTTCACAAGACGTGAAATTTGATGGCAAAACAGTTAAGCAGGTATACAGAAATATTGAAGATGCTAATTACAATCCAGGATGGTTAGGTGAATCAATCAAAGAAGCAACCGTAGTAGACACGGGTATTCAACCCAAGTCAACCGCGAATTGGTTTGCACTTACTAAATCATCAAGCCTCACCTCTGTTGATGTAAGCAAACTGGACACTTCAAAGACCCAAAATATGTCCAACATGTTTAAAGGTTGTTCTGTGCTTACCACGGTGGGTGATCTCTTAAATTGGAACACCTCAAGTGTGACCACTATGTCCTATATGTTTGCTGATTGTAAGTCTCTTTCAGAGGCCGGAGATATCTCTGAATGGAACACTGCAAATGTGACTGATATGACACATATGTTTATAAACTGCGAAGTACTTGAAGCGGACTGCTCTGGCTGGGAAGTAAAACAGATAGTAGAAGACAAGCACGCAGATTTTGATACCAATGCACCGAGCGTTCAGTCTCCTTGGGGTAATGATCTTGAATTTGAAAAGTTTGATGTTGAAACCAATACGGTAACGTATACGGCAGGCCAGATTACTCCAAAAGTAACCAGCGATACCTATACAGAAGGTGTTTCTTATAAAGTAATTT
Source organism: bacterium (assembly GCA_963586955.1). Classification (GTDB taxonomy): domain Bacteria; phylum Actinomycetota; class Coriobacteriia; order Coriobacteriales; family Eggerthellaceae; genus Anaerotardibacter. The sequence goes on along the minus strand of CAVABR010000055.1, from coordinate 60,357 downwards.
ATGGCGAAAATAAAAATGCTGGCAAAGGCACCATCACCATTAAGGGTCTCGGCAAATATAAAAATGAGAAAACCTATACCTTTACCATTTCTCCTAAAGAGCTTGAGCTTAATTGGGATGAAGAGACAACCTTTACCTATGACGGCGCTTTGCATGGGCCAAGCGCAACCATCAAGGGTGCAATTGGAAGTGATAAGGTAAACCTTACAATAAATGGTAAACAAACCAATGCGGGCGTCTATGATGCGGTCGCAAAAATTGACAATGACAACTACAAGCTTCCTTCCGACGATAAAAAAGAGTTCACCATTTCAAGGGCAAAAATCACCGTTTCTGGCATCACTGCCAAAGATAAAGATTATGACGGTACTACGAATGCAGAGCTTGACTGTACAAAAGCTACTCTTGCAGGTAAGGTGGATGGCGATGACCTGAATGTTACCGCTGATGGTGCCTTCGAAGACGCAAATGTAGGAGCAGGTAAAACCGTCACTATCTCCAACCTCGTCTTTGGTGGCACTTCGGCCGATAACTACGAACTGGCAGAAAAAGGCCAGCAAACAAGCACTACCGCAAGTATCAAAATAGCTTCGCTTGACTTTGATAAATTTGTTGTTGATTGCAGTGCTAAAGAGTATTGCGCTGAGCAAATAACGCCCGAAGTAACCAGTACTACTTACCAAAAGAATATCGACTACGAAGTTACCTATGGTGAAAACAAAAATAATGGTGAGGGAACTATCACGGTTAAAGGTATAAATAACTGCGAAGGTGAGAAAACCTATACCTTTACCATTTCTCCTAAAGAGCTTGAGCTTAATTGGGATGATGAGACAACCTTCACCTATGACGGCTTTACTCATTTTCCTAGCGCAAGTTTGGGCAATGTTTATGATGGGGATACCGTTATTTTAAATATCGAAGGAGAGGAAACTGAGCCCGGCACTTACAATGCTGTTGCAAAATCTTATAACGCTAATTACAAGCTTCCTGCTGATCCTTCTGATAATTTCAAAACGTTTACTATCGAAAAAGATAAACCCTCATATGATGTTCCGAATAACCTTACAGCTGAAGTAGGCCAAACGCTTGCTGATGTGTTATTGGTTAAGCAAACGAATGGTAAGTTTGTGTGGGAAGACCCAACCACTTCTGTTGGAGAAGCAAGTTCAACACCTAAGGTTTTCTTAGCTACATTTATTCCTGATGACACTGATCACTACAGTGTGGTAGAACATATTGAAATTCCGGTTGAGGTAACTGAAGAAAAAATTGCTTTTGCTATATATTCAGAACCAGACAATAGCCTTAGTTTCTATAAAGATTTTGAGGTACCGGGGACAGACACTACATCGTATAGAGGGAAAACGGTAACAGCTGTTTATACCGGAATTGAAAGCGAAATTTATTCTTCTGGTAGTCCGGCTCCTTGGAATCAGTATGCAACAGCTATAAAAACCGTAAATATTGTTGACGGAATAAAGCCAAAAAGCACGGCATTCTGGTTTTATGGTTTCGAAAACGTGACTTCAGTTGATGTTTCAAAATTGAATACAGCCTCAACTGAAGACATGACAAGCATGTTTAATAATTGCAGAACTATAACCTCAGTAGATGTCTCAACATTTAAAACCGCTCAGGTGACTAGTTTTCATGAGATGTTCTTAAATTGTAGAAATCTTACCTCTGTTGGTGACATTTCTCAGTGGGATACCAGCACCGCAACCGATATGGAAAGCATGTTTAATAATTGCAAAAAGCTCAGTGTTGATTGTTCTGGCTGGAATGTAGAAAAGGTTAAGGATAACCATAATGGCTTTAAGGACAATGCATCAAGTGTGATATCTCCTTGGGATTCAGGGGAGGCTTTTGCAATATATTCAGCAGATGATAATAGCTTGAGTTTTTATAAGCGTGCATCTGTTCCGGTTGAAGGTGGTTCTTACCGAGGAAAAACCGCAACTGCGGTATTTACTGGGATTGAAAGCGATATCTACCTCTTAAGCAATATGGTTCCTTGGGATTGCTATGATAACGACCTAAAGGTGATATATGCGGTTGATAGTGGAATTCAACCGGTAAGTACGGCTTACTGGTTTAATGATTGTGTAAATCTAGCGAGCGCCGATCTAAGCAAGCTTGATTTTTCGAAGACAAGCAATTTGTCCCACATGTTCAATGGATGTTCTTCGCTTACCTTTGTTGAGGGTATTTCTTCGTGGGATACCGGAAATGCACAAGTTATGACAAGCATGTTCTGTAACTGTTCAAAGCTTGGCGCAGATTGTTCTCAGTGGAATGTTGAAAAGGTTAAAGATACTCATGTTGACTTCAACACCAATGCTTCTGAAGTGCTTTCTCCTTGGGATACCAAGATAGTTTTTGCGGTATATTCAGCAGATGATGGTAGCTTGAATTTTTATACGGGTTCATATCTTCCAACTGAGAAAAGCACCTTCAACGGAAAAACGGTAACTGCGGTCTATGCCGGAATAGAAAATGCAACCTATAATTCAGCTAGTAAGGTGCCTTGGAATAAGTATGCAACAGACATAAAACAAGTCGGTATTCCTTATAGTGTTATTCAGCCTATAAGCACAGCTTATTGGTTTAGTGGATGCACTAGTCTTGTTACTGCAGATCTAAGCAAATTAGATACTTCAAAGGTACAAGATATGTCCAATATGTTTAATGGTGCTTCTTCTCTTGTCTCTACAGGTGATCTTTCATCATGGAAAACAAGCAACGTTACCAATACGTCCAATATGTTTAATGGTGCCTCTGTGCTTACTGATACTGGAAGTCTTTCTCAATGGGATACCAGCAAGATAACAAACATGTCTAGTATGTTTAGTGGTTGCTCTTCTCTTACAACTATTGGCGATCTTTCTCAATGGGATACCAGTACTGTTACCGATATGACTGAAATGTTCTTTAGATGTTCAACTCTTAATGCGGATTGTTCTCTTTGGAATATAGGGAGCGTTGGTAACAATCATACTAACTTTAATACGATGGCTCCTAAGGTATTTTCGCCTTGGGCTTCAGGAGATGCCTATGAAGCGTTTGCAGTATACAGTAAGACCGACGGTAGCTTACGTTTTTACAAACGCCATACTCTTCCAACAGTGGGTAGTACGTTCTATGGGAAAAACGTAACAGCGGTATTTTCTGGATTTGAAAGCAATGTATATAGATCGAGCGGAAGTGTTCCGTGGGATTACTATAGAACCAGGATAAGTAGCATCAGTGTCATTGATAATGGGATTGCTCCCGTAAGTACCGCCTATTGGTTTATGAATTGCTATAATGCGACTTCTGCTGATTTATCAAAATTAGATACCAGCGCAACAATTGATATGTCATATATGTTTACTTACTGTTGGTATATGAATGCAGTTGATTTATCATCGTTCACAACTTCTAATGTGACTAATTTTGAACACATGTTTGATACTTGCTCACGGCTTATAGATGTAGGTGCCAATCTTTCTACCTGGGATACCAGCAATGCTGTTAATATGACGGCAATGTTCAGTCAAGCTGAGAGGCTTGTAATGGATTGCTCTTGCTGGAACGTAGAAAAAGTTGGAGATAGGCATACTGATTTCGATTACGACACGCCCGTAAAAAGTCCTTGGGGTACAAAAATAGGTTTTGCTATCTATTCGGCAGACGACGGTAGCTTGAGTTTCTATAGCCGGGCAACAGTACCAACAGAGGGTAGTACCTTCAATGAAAAAACGGCAACTAAAGTGTATACCGGGACACAAACTGATGCCTATAATTCATTTGATGATGTTCCCTGGAAAGATCAGGTAGAAAACATCAAGACTGCCACGGTAGTGGATAGCTCTGTTCAACCAATAAGCACGGCCTATTGGTTTAGCAATTGCACAAGCCTTACAACCGTAGATCTAACTAAGCTTGATATTTCGCAGATATATACTATGTCCAATATGTTTAAGGGAGGTTCTTCCCTTGTGTCTGTTGGCGATATTTCTCAGTGGGATATGGGCCACGTATCTGATGTAACCAGTATGTTCTCTGGCTGTTCAGAACTTGGCTTAGATTGTTCTCATTGGAACGTTGAAAAGGTTGGAGATAGGCATACTGATTTCAATGCCAACGCCCCAGATGTAACCTCGCCATGGGGCCAGGAAGTGGCCTTTGCGGTATATTCAGCTGATGATCACAGTCTCTGTTTTTATAGGAATGCTAGCCTCCCAGTCGCAGGTAACAGCTTTAGAGGAAAAACAGTAACCGCGGTTTTTACGGGGATAGAGTCAGATACCTATAGTTCAGCTCGTGAGGTACCCTGGAGTGCGTATGCTACCGACATACATGAAGTTACTATTCCTTATAGTGTTATTCAGCCGGTAAGCACGGCCTATTGGTTTAGTGGATGTACTAATCTTTATACCGCAGAACTAAGTAATTTAGTTACCTTTAAGACCCAAGATATGTCCAATATGTTTAATGGTTGCTCTTCGCTTATGGTGACGGGAGATCTTTCTCAATGGAATACCAGTATTGTTGGCAATATGTCCAATATGTTTAATGGTTGCTCTGAACTTACCTATATTGGTGATATTTCTTCATGGAATACTCATGCTGTTACCGATATGTCTGGGATGTTTAATAACTGCTCAAATCTTAAGGAAGAATGCTCTATCTGGGATGTAGAAAATGTTGGAGATGACAAGCACGCTGATTTCAATACCAATGCACAAGGCGTGTATTCTCCATGGGATGAAAAGACAGCCTTTGCAGTATATTCAGCCGATGATAATACGTTAAGTTTTTATAAACGTGCCTCTGTTCCTTTGCCAGGCAATACCTTTCAGGACAAAAATGCAACAGGGGTATATAGAGGTATAGAAAGTAGCACGTTTAGTTCAAGTGATAATGTCCCGTGGGCAAGCAATAGAGGCTCTATTAAATCAGTAATCGTTGTCGATAACGAAATACAACCAGCAAGTACTGCCTATTGGTTTAGTTCCTGTTCAAATCTTAACGCAGTTGATCTGAGTAAACTTAATACTTCGTGCACTCAGACCATGGCTAGCATGTTTAGTGGTTGTACGAATCTTTCCACTATAGATCTAAACGGGTTAAATACTTCGAACGTCCAGGATATGTCTAACATGTTTAGCGGTTGTTCAAAACTTTCTGCTCTAGATCTAAGTAAGTTAAATACTTCGAGTACACAGGATATGTCTAACATGTTTAGCGGTTGTACGAGCTTAACTTCAATAGACCTATCTACTTTATATATGTTTTCTGTGACAAATCTCTCTGGCATGTTCTCGAACTGTTCGAACCTCACCTCTATTGGTGATGTTTATCCCTTGGATACCAGCGAGGTAACTGATATGTCCAATATGTTTGAAAGTTGTACGAGCTTAACTAGAATAGACCTACCACTTAATACCCATTCTGTGACAAATTTCTCTGGCATGTTCTTGAACTGTACGAATCTTGTCTCTGTTGGTGATATTTCTCTGTGGAATACCCGCAAGGCAACTGATATGTCCAACATGTTTAAAGGCTGTTCAGGCTTAAAATCACTAGACTTAGTGCAATTTAATACATCTACTGTGACAAATTTCTATGCCATGTTCCAGAATTGTTCGAATCTTACTTTTGTGGGTGATATTTCTCAGTGGAATACCAGCAATGCAACTGAAATGTCTGGCATGTTCAAGGACTGCTCAAGCCTAAATGCAGATTGTTCTGGCTGGAATGTTGAAAAGGTTGGCGATAGCCATGATGCCTTCAAAGAAAATGCTACGACGGTAATATCTCCCTGGGATTCAGGGACGGCTTTCGCGGTTTATTCAGCAGATGACGGAAGTTTGAATTTCTATAAACGTGCGACTGTTCCAGAGGCAGATGATTCCTATTATTATGGGAAACCTGCAACAGCGGTATATAAGGGAATAGAGGGTGATCTCTATACCTCAGCTAGTGATGTTCCTTGGAATAAATATGCAAGTGACATAAAGTCTGTTTATGTGGTGGATAGTACTGTTCAGCCGAAAAGCATGGCCTATTGGTTTAGTGGTTGTTCAAATCTTGCTACCTTAGATTTGAACAAGCTCAATATTTCGAACGTACGAGACATGTCAAGTACGTTCGAAGGATGCACTTCGCTTGCTTCAGTTGGTAGTATTTCCTCGTGGGATACCACTAATGTTGAATGTATGGATAAGATGTTCTATCAATGCTCTGCTCTGAGATTCGATTGCTCTGAATGGAATGTTGAAAAGGTTGGGGACAATCATACTGATTTCAATACTGGAGCTTATGATGTGACATCTCCCTGGGATACGGGGACAACCTTTGCAGTATATTCAACAAACGATAACAGCTTGTGCTTTTATAAAAGATCATTTGTTCCAACAAAGGATAGCGACTACGAAGGGAAAACCGTAACTGCGGTATATACCGGATTTGAAAACAAATCCTATACAGAAGGAACTGTCCCTTGGTCTTATTATGTAACTTCCATTAAAGAAGTTACGGTTGTTAGTGACAGGATTCAGCCGAAAAGTACGGCTTATTGGTTTAATAACTGCACAAATCTTACTACGGTAGAGGTAAGTAAGCTTGATCTTTCAAAGACACAAGATATGTCTGGTATGTTTAAGGGATGTTCCTCCCTTGACTCAATTAGCGGTATTACTCTCTTTGATACGGGCAATGTTGAAGCTATGAATGATGTGTTCTATGACTGTGTAAACCTTAGTGCAGATTGTTCTGGTTGGAATATTGAAAAAGTTGGTGATAACCATACTGGCTTTAATACCAACGCTCCAAACGTAATTACTCCTTGGACTTCAGGGAAAATCTTTGCAATTTATTCAGCAGATGATGGTAGTTTGAATTTCTATAATCGTGCGAATGTTCCCGTAGTAGGCAATGCCTACTACGGAAAAACAATAACAGCGGTTTATACCGGAATAGAGACGGAGTATTACCCTGAATCTGATATTCCGTGGAAAGGCTACAGAGATTCCATCAAGACAGTAACCGTTGTTGACAGCGGAATTCGGCCTAGTTACCTGGTTAATTGGTTCTGTAACTGTTCAAATCTTACTACTGCCGAGCTAAGTAAACTTGATACTTCGGGAGTTTCGTATCTGGATAATCTGTTTTTTAATTGCTCGAATCTGACTACGGTGGGCGGTATTGCTCAGTGGGATACTCATAACATCAAAGGTATGTCGAAGGTGTTCGCAAATTGTTCTAATCTGTTGCTCGATTGTTCAGATTGGAATATACAATCTGTCCGTTATTATGACGATTTTGATACGAATGCTCCTCGTGTATATTCGCCCTGGGACTCAAAGATAGCCTTTGCCATATATTCTGCCGAAGATAATAGCTTGAATTTCTATAAGCGATTCGAAGCACCAAAACAAGGAGATACCTTTGAAGGAAAAATTGTTACGGGGGTATATACCGGAATAGAAAGTGACACATACGCTGATGCGACTAATGTTCCGTGGGCAGGATATAGAGGATCTATTAAGTCAGTAACCGTTATTGATGGCGGAATTCAGCCGGTAAGTACCGCATACTGGTTTACGCTTTCGTCTGTTTTATCCAAGGTTGATCTATCAAATCTAGATACTTCAAAAGTAACTACGATGAAAAATATGTTTTCAAGTTCGAGTATTACAAGCCTTTCTCTTTCCGGTTTGGATACTTCGCACGTAAAAGATATGAGTGGTATGTTTTTTTCGTGCACTAATCTTGTTTCTTTAGATGGTATGTCGAATTGGGATGTTTCCAATGTGACAGAAATGGGTGCAATGTTTTGGCTTTGCAAGAGTCTCCCTTCTCTTGATATTTCGAGATGGGATACCAGTGGGGCGACAGATATGACAAGTATGTTCTATTGGTGCTCAAGCCTTGGCGTGGATTGTTCTGGCTGGAACGTTGAAAAAGTTGAGAAACGTGATGGCTTCAATGATAAAACTTCGGGCGTGATTTCTCCTTGGGATACTACAAAAGAAACCTTTGCTGTATATTCTGCAGATGATGGCAGTTTGAGTTTCTATAAAAACACGTCGCTTCCTTCGGTTGATAGTACTTTCAGAGGGAAAAAAGTAACTGCGGTATATACCAAAATAGAAGAAAATACCTATGGTTCTGCTAGTGAAGTTCCTTGGCATGCGTATGTAACTGACATAAAGAAAGTCAGTGTTGTTTACGATTCTATTCAACCGGTAAGCACCGCCTATTGGTTTAGTGGTTGTACAAATCTTTCTACCGCCGAAATTAGCAAGCTTGATATATCAAAAGTGCAAAGTATGTCCAACATGTTTAATGGATGTTCCTCCTTGGCTTCTCTTGATGATATTTCCCTATGGGATACTAGTGGTATTTCAGATATGACCGGCATGTTTAATGGCTGTTCAAGCCTTAGCGCAGATTATTCTGCCTGGAAGGTAGATAAGGTGGGAGGCAAACATACCGACTTCAATACCAATGCGTCAAACGTATTGTCTCCTTGGGACGAAAAGACCGTCTTTGCTGTATATTCTGCAGATGGAGCAATCTTGAGCTTCTATAAACGCGCTTCTTCAGCTGTTCCTGCGGTTGGTAGTACCTATTACGGAAAAACGGCAACAGCAGTATATGTTATAGAAGAAACTGACATCTATAAATCACGTGATGATGTTCCGTGGAAAACATATTTGCACGATATAACGAAAGTCAACGTTGTTGACAATGGGATTCAACCAATAAGTACGTCCTATTGGTTCTACGATTGCAAATGGCTGGTTTCAATACAGGAATCAAAGTTGGATATTTCTTTAACACGGTATATGACAAGTATGTTTGAGGATTGTAGGATTCTTGAATCTATTGATGGAATAAGCCAGTGGGATACCGGATGCGCCATAGCAATGTCTTCGATGTTTAAGAACTGTTCAAGACTCACGGCAGATTGCTCAGGATGGAAGGTAGACAAGGTTGGTGACAACCATGCAAACTTCAATGCCAATGCATCAAATGTGACATCTCCTTGGGATTCAAGAACAGCCTTTGCTGTTTATTCGGCAGATGATGCTAGCTTGCGTTTGTACAAGCGTTCTACCTCAGCTGTTCCCGCTGAAGGTAGCAACTATTATGGGAAAACAGTATCAGCGGTATTTACCATAAATGAAAATGCTACCTACAGCTCAAGTGATGATGTCCCTTGGAAGGATCAGGCAAACAACATAAAGAGCGTCAGCGTGGTAGATAGCACTATTCAGCCTGTAAGTACGGCCTATTGGTTTAGCGGTTGTTCAAATCTTACTACTGCTGAAGTTGGCAATCTTAATGTTTCAAAGACGCTCGATATCTCCAATATGTTTAATGAGTGCACCCTGCTTACGTCTGTGGATGGTATTTCTTCTTGGGATACCAGCAACACAGAGAATATGACAAGCGTGTTCTACTACTGCGAAAACCTTACTGCAGATTGCTCCGGCTGGAAGGTTGACAAGGTTGGAGAAAATCATTCGAACTTCAGCTTAGGAGCCCCCAATGTATCTTCACCTTGGGATGAAGGAGTGTCATTTGCAATATATTCAGCAGATGATCATAGCTTGAGTTTCTATAAGAGCGAAGTGGCTCCATCTCAGGGTAGTACCTACCGAGGGAAAAAGGCAACAGAGGTCTATACTAAAATAGAAAGTGCTAACTATACTTCAGCGAGTGATGTTCCTTGGCATAAATATGCTGGCGAAATAGAGCAAGTTAGTGTCTTTAGTCACGCTATTCAGCCGGTAAGCACCGCCTATTGGTTTAGTGGTTGTTCGAAGATTTCAAAAACCGATATATATAAGTTTGATACTTCAAAGGTACAAACTATGTCCAATATGTTTAATGGATGTTTGTCTCTTATCTCTATTGGTGATATTTCTTCATGGGATACCAGTCAGGTTAACAATATGTCCAATATGTTTACCGGATGTTCTTCGCTTTCCTTTGTTGGAGATATTTCTACCTGGAACACTGGCAAGGTAGAGGATATGACCGGCATGTTCTACAACTGTTCAGGTCTTAGTGCAGCATGCTCTTGCTGGAATGTAGATGCGGTTGGAGAAAATCACACAGACTTTAATACGAATGCACCAAAGGTAGATTCTCCTTGGGATGCGAAGGGAAAGACGATTTTTGCCGTATATTCCGCTGAGGACAATAGTTTAAGTTTTTATAATCGCGTAACAGTTCCAGTAGAAGGCAGTATTTATTGTGGGAAGGCTGCAAATGCGGTATATACCGGATTTGAAAGTGCTCGATATGACTCGAGCGAAGATGTTCCTTGGAAAAGCTATATCGGTAATATAAAGATAGTGAACGTAGCTGATAGTGGTATTAAGCCCGTAAGTACGGCCTATTGGTTTAATGGTTGTAGCAATATGGCTTCTGCTTCTCTGTCAAAATTAGATACGTCTTCAACAATTAATATGACTAACATGTTCAATGGTTGCACAAATCTTGCCTCGCTTGATTTGTCTTCTTTCGATACATCGAACGTGTTAAGTTTCCATTCCATGTTCTTTGATAACTCAAAGCTTACTTCGGTAGGAGATGTTTCTCAGTGGAATACCAGTTATGCAACCGATATGGCTGAAATGTTTAAAAATTGCTCAAATCTTAGTGCGGATTGTTCTAGTTGGAACGTTGTAAAAGTTGGAGATAACCACAATGATTTCAACTCGGATGCATCAAAGGTATATTCTCCGTGGGATGAAAAAACTGCCTTTGCAGTTTATTCGGCAGAGGATGGTAGCCTGAGCTTTTATAAGCGCGCTACTTCAGCGGTGCCAACGAAGGGTAGTACCTATTATGGAAAAACTGCAACGGCGGTCTACTTTGGGATAGAAAGTGATACTTACGAGTATCCAAGCGCTGTTCCTTGGAAGGCGTATCTAGCCAACATTAAGAGCGTTAGCGTGGTGGATAGCACCATTCAGCCGGTAAGTACGGCGTATTGGTTTAATGGTTGCACAAATCTGGTTAGTGCAGAAGTGGGCGCACTTAATACTTCAAAGACGCAAACTATGTCAAACATGTTTAATAGGTGTTTGTCGCTTGCTTCCATCAATGGTGTTGCACAGTGGAATACCAGTAATGTTGTTAATATGTCGAATATGTTTAATAGATGTATATCGCTTACCTCTGTTAACAGTATTGATCAATGGGATACCAGCAATGTTGTCAATATGTCCCTTATGTTTAATGGCTGTACACAATTGAGCTTTGTTGGTGATATTTCCTCATGGAGTACTGACAAGGTAGAGGACATGTCAAGCATGTTTTGTGACTGTTCAAGCCTTAGTGCTGATTGTACTGCTTGGAAGGTGGAAAAGGTTGCAGATAAGCACGAAGGCTTCAATACTAATGCTTCAGGAATAAGATCTCCTTGGGGGCAAGCCTTTGCAGTCTTTTCGGCAGATGATGGCAGTTTAAGTTTTTATAAAGACACAACCGTTCCGCAGGCGAACAGTACCTATAACAACAAGACAGTAACAGCGGTATATACCGATATAGATAGTAAAACCTGTACTTCGGCCAGTGATGTTCTTTGGAATGGTCGAGTAAAAGATATAAAGAAAGTAATCGTAGTAGATAACGGAGTTACGCCCGTAAGTACGGCCTATTGGTTTAGTGGCTGTTCTAATCTATCTACTGCAGAAATGAGCAAACTTAAAGTTTCAAATACTCAAACTATGACTAACATGTTTAAAGGATGTACCTCACTTACTTCTCTTGGTGATATTTCCTTGTGGGACACTAGCAACGTTACTGACATGACATCCATGTTTGCTGACTGTTCAAAACTGAGCGCTGATTGTTCTGCTTGGAATGTAAGAAGAGTTGAAGACAAGCATACCGATTTCAATACCAATGCTTCAGGCGTAGCATCTCCTTGGGATGAAATGACGGCCTTCGCGGTTTATTCAGCAGATGATGGCAGTTTGAGTTTTTATAATCGCGCAACGCTACCAACCGTGGGTAGTACCTACTATGGCAAGACGGTAACAGCTCTATATACTGGCATAGAAACTGATACGTATGGCTCAGCAGATGTTGTGCCGTGGAGGGCATATGCAGGCAACATCAAGACTGTCAGTGTTGCTGATGGTGATATACAGCCAGTAAGTATGTCCTACTGGTTCTGTGCCTGTGAGAATTTAACATCGGTAGATATATCAAAGCTTGATACCTCCCAAACTGCCAATATGACGAGCATGTTCAGTGGTTGTTTGAGCCTTGAATCGCTTGATGTATCCGCTTTTGATACTTCGGGTGCAACCAATATGGAGAATATGTTCTACAACTGTATAAACCTTTCTGTAGTTGGAGATATTACTCTGTGGAATACCGCTCAGGTGACTAACATGGCTGGTATGTTCTATAACTGTGCAAAGCTCAATGCAGATTGTGCTGGTTGGAACGTAGAAAACGTAGAGGAAAATCACGCGGATTTTAATACTAATGCTCCTGGGGTTGATTCTCCTTGGGATACCGAGACAAGAGAAGCCTTTGCACTCTATTCAGCAGACGATAGCAGTTTGAATTTTTATAAACGAGAAAACATTCCATCGGTTGATAGTACCTTCTATGGCAAAACAGTAACGGCGGTATATCCTGGAATCGAAAGCGATACTTATAAATCTGCCGGTGCTGTTCCTTGGAATAAGTATGTAACAGATATAAAGGAAGTTTATATTGAAGACAGCATTCAACCAGTAAGCACCGCATATTGGTTTAACGGTTGCGAGAACCTTACCGTTATAGAAACAAGCAAGCTTGACATCTCATCAGTTCAAAACATGTCCAATATGTTTAATGGATGTAGTTCCCTTGTTTATCTTGGCGATCTTTCTCAGTGGGATACCAGCAACGTGACTGACATGACAAAAGTGTTCTACCATTGCACAATCCTTACAGCGGATTGCGCTAGTTGGAATGTGCTAAAAGTTGGAGACAATCATGCTGATTTCAAGACGAATGCTCTTGGTGTTCAATCTCCTTGGGATACTGCTTTTGCGCTCTATTCCGCTGACGACAACAGCTTGACGTTCTATAAAGGCACTGCTGTTCCTGCGGTAGGTAGTTTATACAAAGGAAAAATCGTAACAGCTACGTATACCGGCATAGAACGTAATACCTATCATTCCGCAAGTGAGGTTCCTTGGAGTAGCTATGCAACCGACATAGAGATTGCTGTTTTTGATAGCGCAATTCAGCCGGTAAGCACGGCATATTGGTTTAGCGGTTGTACGAATCTAATTGCGATAGAGATGAGCAAACTCAATGTAGTAGATACGCAAAATATGTCGAATATGTTTAGCGATTGCACTTCACTTACTTCTCTTGACAGTATTTCTCAGTGGGATACCAGCAAAGTAGAAGATATGACAAGAATGTTCTACAACTGTGAAAACTTGAGTGCAGATTGTTCAAACTGGAACATTGAAAAGGTTGGAGAAAATCATAGTGATTTCAATACTGGTGCGCCAAATGTGACAGCTCCTAGTTGGCCTAATGAGGTAACTCTTGCAAGCACGTTGACTGGCAATACTGCTGATCAATCAGTCATTGAGACCAATAGTACTATGAGTGAGAGCGCTAAAGCTTCAACAAACGAGGAAAGTGTCAATGAAGAAGTTGCTCTGGATGGCAGTGCGTCTGAAGGTGGTTTAACTTCAGAAAAGAATTCATCATCAAATGCTTCAGAAGGACAGAGAACAGGCATTGAAGGCATGAAAGAGGTGGCCTGATTTTAAATTGGATTCACTTTCAGCGTTCGCCAGGGTTGATCCTAGATTTGGTTTCAGTGTTTGCTGGCACTGATTCTATTTTGAATTCAGCCTCAGCGCTTGCTTGTCTTGATTTTGGATTCATTCTCGGTGTTTGCCCGTCTTGATGTTGTACTTTTCAATATTTGAAAACTAGAGCCTTATTTATTTGACGCTTTGTTGTTATCCTTTAGTGAAGCGTTCTTGCATGGTAGGCAAGAACGAAATTTGATTTGTTTGATGAGCAGGATCAGGCCTTGACTGGTTCAATGAACAGTATCGGATTCTGATCTTGCTTTTTGAAAGTTTAAGAAGGGTTGTATTATGCCAGATATTCACTTGCGCTTAGGGCGCGATATGCTTGTTATGTCTACTCCGGTCGATCATACCCTTAAAGCTCAAGGGTTTGAGGGGCTTGAAGATAAGGTTTATGTTTGTCTGTGTGAGCCTGAACTTATAGAAGACTCGTTTAAATTTGAATCTATTATTGGCACTCCTTGTTTTGTGGCGCCAACCCAAGAAATCACTAATGCACGTCTTGCTCAAGCCAAATTCCAAGATAGGGCACCTGAATTGGCAGAGCATATCTACCAGGCAACTTCTTGCTTTAATCCTCAGCATATTATTGCAGCAGTCGGCCCAAGTGGTCTGCCTTTAGATGAATCAAGTGGCCCTTCGCTTAAACAGTCAAAGACTCAATATCAACAAGCGGTTAAAGTTTTGAGCGAATTTCCGTTTGATGGCATCTATTTTGAAGGATTTTCTAATCCCTACGATCTGCAATGTGCGCTTATGGGCGCGCGCGCCGTCTATGATGGGGTGCTTTTTGTATCGTTTGCACTCGATGACAAAGGTCTGCTTTCTAAGAAATATGCCTTATCTGATGCGGTAGCAATGGCAGAAGAATATGGCGCTAACGTGGTAGGCATTCAAACAGGAGCTCCGCTTGATGAACTCGAAGCGCTGGTTGCAGATGTTAGAGAACATTGTTCAGTTCCGCTTTTGGTTGAGATAAAGGTGAACGAACCCAATTCCTCTCAGCTCAATGCCACGCGGGAAAACCCTTACTTTTATCCTGATTCGTTTATTGAGCTTGGTCTTGCTTTGCAAAAATGGGGTGTCCAATTTGTGCGCGCGGTGGGCAATGCTACTCCTTCTTATACGGGTGCCTTAGTTGCAACGCTGTCAGGAAAAGATGTTCTGGTTTAGTCTGGTTTAGCCTGATTAGACCTAGTGATAACCTATCGACAATGACCGGGCATGCACCAGGTTGGCACTAGGTTGCGTTTTGTCTGGGCGCTGATGGTAGTCTTATTACTTGGTTATTGTTTGTTCGAGGCTCGCTCGTAATCTGTTTTGAAAGATGTTCTAGCTTAGTTTTAGGGAGCTTGTATGAGAGAGAAAAGTCCCCATTTTGGCTTGTTGCAAGAATTTGTTGACTCACTGTTTCTTCAAGAAGAAGAAGTGAGTCGCCTTGATATTATTGTTTCAGCTGAAGCCTTTGGTCTAAATGAAGACTTACAAGAAATCATTTCTTTATTGCCACCTGGTGTTTATTCCCGGGTTCGCCTGTGTGGTCAAATTAATTCGTCACTTTCCAGCCATGGTTGGGGCTATATTTATGGTTCTGTAGCCTAATTCGCTTGCCAAAAATTCTATTTGTAAATTCTGTTAAGATGCGCCGTTTACTGATTTTTAGTATTGACTAAGCTCGTTTAGACAATACTATATCTATGTGCCGATTTTACGTTGACCACTACATATAGTGTCCGCAATGTTTATACAATGTGGAAAACTAACAATTAATGTGCAAAACGTATATGGAGCACGGTGGAGAACTTTGTTAAGGATAAATTGTCTTGTGGTTGTAAAGTAAGGCGCGCCAAAGGACAAGGGTGCAAGTTTTAAGTACGTTGAATTTTTGAGGATAGATGGAGGACATGAGTTTATGATTACTGAAATTATCAAGCGTGATGGTCGCAAGACTCGTTTTGATCAGGCCAAGATTATTGATGCAATTGAAAAAGCTTTTCAGGCTTCAGGCGCTATGCAGGGTCGTGAAGTTGCAGAACAAATTGCTCAAGCAGTAGTCAATAAACTTGAGCAGGGTGCTATTGAAGGTACGCCTACGGTTGAAGGTATTCAGGATCTTGTTGAGCAAGAGCTCATCGAAGAAAACTTTAGCCAAACCGCAAAGGCATACATCCTCTATCGCGCTGAGCGTAATCGCGTCCGTGACGTAAATAGCCGTCTTGTTCAAACCCTCAAAGACATCACCTTCTCTAAAGCAAGTGATTCTGATATGAAGCGCGAAAACGCTAATATCGATGCTGATACCGCTATGGGTACCATGCTTAAATATGGTTCAGAATCTGCAAAGCAGTTCTACGAAATGTGCGTGATTGATCCTCGTTTTGCAAAGGCTCATCGCGAAGGTGACATCCATATTCATGATATGGACTTCTATACCCTGACCACCACTTGTTGCCAGATTGACCTTCGTCGTCTTTTCAAAGGGGGCTTTTCAACGGGTCATGGCGTTTTGCGTGAGCCAAATGATATTGCAAGCTATTCAGCACTTGCTTGTATTGCTATTCAGTCAAACCAGAACGACCAGCATGGTGGCCAGTCAATCTGTGACTTTGATTATGGTCTAGCGCTTGGTGTTAAGAAAACCTATCGTCGCTTGTATAAGAAGCACCTTGCTGAAGCGCTGGAATTGCTGACGGATATTGAAAATCCAAGAGAAACCAGCGAAATCATTGTGGGCAGAGTAGAGGGCGAAACAAATAAAGTTGCCGAACTCGTTATGAATACCACGTTTGTCTCAGCGGTTCATGCAGAGCTTGTCAATCTTGGCTTGGAAGAGTCGGTGGTAGAAAAGATTCTTCACTATGCTGAAACAGCAGCAAAGCGTGACACTGATCGTGCAACGTTCCAGGCAATGGAGGCTTTGATTCACAACCTTAATACCATGCATTCTCGTGCAGGTGCTCAAACGCCTTTTTCTTCAATTAACTACGGCATGGACACCTCTGCTGAGGGAAGAATGGTTATCAAAAATATCCTTCTTGCAACTGAGGCTGGCCTTGGTAGTGGTGAAACACCTATTTTCCCAGTACAGATCTTCCGTGTAAAAGAAGGCGTTAACTACAACCCTGGTGATCCAAACTATGATTTGTTCAAGCTTGCGATGCGCTGTTCCGCTAAGCGCTTGTTCCCTAACTTCAGCTTCTTGGATGCTCCTTACAACTTGCAGTATTACAAAGGAACCCCTGAAACTGAGATTTCATACATGGGATGTCGTACGCGTGTAATGGGCAACTTCTATGATCCTGAGCGTGAAATCACTACCGGGCGCGGTAACTTGAGTTTTACTTCAATTAACTTGCCTCGTTTGGCTATCCGCTCTAAGGGTGACAAAGAACTCTTCTTTGACTTGCTTGATTCCAAGCTTGCGCTTGTTGTTGGTCAGCTTGATGAACGTTTCGAAATCCAGGCACGCAAGCATGTCTACAATGCGCCATTCTTGATGGGTCAGGGTGTTTGGTTAGATTCCGAAAAGCTCTCGGCAGATGACGAACAGCGCGAAGTTTTAAAGCACGGAACGCTTACGATTGGCTTTATCGGTCTTGCTGAGACGCTTGTTGCACTCACTGGTCATCATCATGGTGAAGACCCTGAGGCTCAAAAGCTAGGCTTAGAAATCATTGGTCATATGCGCTCTTACGTGGACAAGATTTCACAACAGCGTCATATGAATTATTCGCTCATTGCTACTCCAGCAGAGGGTCTTTCAGGTCGTTTTGTCAAGATGGATCGTGAGCGCTATGGTTCTATCCCGGGTGTAACTGATCGTGATTATTACACCAACGGTTTCCACGTGCCGGTTTATTACAACATCAATGCATTTGACAAGATTGCTGTCGAGGCTCCTTATCATGCGCTCACCAACGGTGGTCACATCTCTTATATTGAACTTGATGGTGATCCTACTGAAAACCTTGAAGCATTCGAAGCGGTAATTCGCTATATGAAAGAATGTGGCATTGGTTATGGTTCTATCAACCACCCCGTTGATCGTGACCCGGTATGTGGCTTTAATGGCATCATCGGAGATCGTTGTCCTAAGTGCGGTCGTACCGAAGACGATGGTATTCGCTTTGAGCGTATTCGTCGTATCACCGGTTATTTGGTGGGAACGCTTGATCGTTTCAATGATGCGAAGCGCGCCGAAGAGGCAGACCGCGTAAAGCATGGAACGGTTAGAAAAGATGATGTACTCTAAAAGAGAGCAGAGTGTATAAGTAAGACGCCTGTAGGTTTTGTGACCGTACGGGCGTCTTTGTGTGATAGCCAAAAGCGCACTAGTTGTGTGGCGCGATTCGGGTCTTTGAAGCCAGATGGACGTTTTGGGTGATGGATGAAACCGCGCCAGATGATTGTGCGATTCAGGTTTATTTATGAACCATTGCGTTTTGTGTGATAGGGCAGGAGAAAAAAATGACTACCTTGCAGATGTATGGCACCGCCACCGATTCAATTGTCGATGGCCCCGGTCTGCGTTTTTCCATTTTTGTTCAAGGGTGCAGTCATTGCTGTCCGGGATGTCATAATCCAGAGTCTCAGCCAAAAGAGGGCGGTTATACCGCTGATATAGAGGATATTGTTAAAGAGGTTGAGTCAAACGGGCTCATTAAAGATGTCACCCTTTCAGGCGGAGAGCCTTTTGAACAATGTAGCGAAGTGCTTGAGCTAGCGCGCTTGCTTAAGAAAAAGGGATACAACCTTTGGGTCTATTCGGGCTATTTGTACGAAGACCTTATGGCGGGCAATCCGTATGAGAAGGCAAGCGAATTGCTTGATTGTTGCGATGTGCTGGTAGACGGGCCATTTGTTGAAGCTTTGAAATCATATGATTTGGTTTGGAAGGGCTCTTCAAATCAGCGTGTTATAGATTTAAAGCGCACCAAAGAGCAAGGAAAGATTGTGCTGTGGCAACAGGAAGAGCTTTCGTTTGAAATTCCGGAATCTTGGTAATAAAAAACCTGCTAGGTAAGCTAGATAATGCGAAGTTTGATAGCGCGAGACCTACTGAATCCTGTTAGCTTAATGCCGGCTTATCAACAGGGGTTTGCATCTTGGCAATAAGAAACCGCCCCCGCTATAGGATGAACCCACCTCTTCTAGGTGGGTGCTCGCAGCGAACTTCCTGGCTTTCGTATCAACGGACACGAATCCCCATTCCATACGCAATATGAAGCTCCCTATAAATAATCATCGGTCCATCGCGAACACGGGAACGGCTTAGCCTTAGTATACGTTGATCTTTCTTAAAGAAAAAGCCTTGACAGAGACCGATTCATGAATTTCGTGAGTTTCAAAATGGTATAGTTTTAGCACGAAAAAAAGAGGGGAAGAGTACGTGATTAATAAAAAAACTGTCTTCGTTTCTTCTTTTGAAGAGGCCTATTATTATCGCAAAACGCTAGCGCGAAAAAGCGCATCGCCTTTACTTGGTTATACCGTTTGCCCTTTTACTCCGTGGCTTCAAGAGCAATGGGATTTATGGGGAGATACCAGAAAAATCGTTTCTTCTTTTGAGCGACTGTTTTTAATCACGCATCTTTTGAAAGAGCAGAATCTTCTTTCTTTTTCAGAAGGGGGCGCGCAATTGCTCTCTCGCTATTGTGGCGAAGTATTTGGCTCAACCCCTTTTATGCAAGCGCTGGAACAACCCGAGCAGTTTGAGGGTATACAGAAGACGCTGATCGATTTCTTTTTGAGCTATCAAGAGGCACTTTCAGCACATGGCTATCTTGAGCCAGGGCAAGCGCTCAATTTGCTTCCCGCAGATGCTTTTTTGGGCTCGTTTTTATTTGCTCAGTCGTTTGAGATGCCCTTTTATCTGAAAGATTTTGCTCAACACAACGCCGAAATCAACTTTGAAACAATGCCCCCTGAAGAACTTTTTATTTCGGGAGAATTAGTAACTGATTTAGGCAAAGGAAAACAGGCAGAATTTCTTTTTCCTTATGGGCAAACGGCAGAAACTGCTCTTTTAGAAAGTCGAATTAGCGCCTGGCTTTGTGGGGAGGCAACAGACAATCAAACTTTAGCTGCCAACCAAGGCACAACCTGTGATCACACGCTAGTTGATTCCAATCAAATTTCAGCAACAATGCAAGATACCTCGATCACCAATGCGCCTTCTATTCTCATCGTCTGTGCCAAACCAGCTAAACTTTTCACTGCGCTTTCTCCTTATTTCTTTGACAACGCTATTTCGGCAACTTGTTATGCAACTCGCTCGTTTTCCGAGACACTTTTTGGGAAGAGCTACCTTGCTTTGAAGCGAGTGTTTTTTGACTATTCGCATGATGCCTTACATGACTATTTGAAGTCACCTTATTCCGGCGCAAGCACGTTTGATGCCTATCAAATCAACACTCTCCTTAGAAGCGAAAAGCGCTTTGAGTTTGATGAAATACTTGCCACGGTAAAAAAGATTGCCCCTCATTTTAGTTATGCCGAAGAATTGTTCCAAGAAAGCGACGCTTCGCTTATCCTTGATTATTTTTCCGAAGTGGCGTACAAGCTTTTCGCGCGCGATAAAGTGCGCCTAGAAGAAGAACTCGATGCAATAAGGCAGCTTCGTTCGCTCTATGAAAGCGCACGAGCTCTTGATGCCACCGTAGAAGAGATCACTCAGTACTGCAGTGATCTTTCATTCTCAAGCATTGCGAGCACTAACAATACGCAAGCAGAACAGGTTGTTGTTTGTTCGTATAACAATTTGTATCGCGTCGCCTATAAAAATGCCGGTGCCAAAAGCTTCAAGAATAGCTATTCTCATGTTCTGTTATGTGATTTGGACGCGCGGTATTTTGTTCAGGCTGATGCTTTTGCACCGTTCAATTCTCTTAATGGTGCACTCGGAATTACTTTTGAAGATCATTACCTGTCTAAGTATCGCTCCCTGATAAATTTTGCCCAAGCATGCGCCTCGCAGACGTTTGCCTGTGAACATATTGTCTCTTTGATCGACGGAGAAGATACCTATCATGTCTTCTTTTTTGAAGAATTTCTTTCGTATTATCAAAATGACAACAGTAAGCTTTTGTATAACCTTGATAATGCGCGCTGTTCTGTTTTTACCAAAGGCGAAGAGGATCTAAAAGAAAACATAGCGGTTACTACGTCCCAAAATAATGCGGGCGCAAAGTCAGAGAGTTTTTCATTTGCAATACCGCCTCAAGGATTTCTTTCTGACGAAGCTAAAAAATCATTATTGCTTTCTCGCTGGTCTTCGGCAGAAAACAAGCAGAAATACTATGTAAGCCCTTCGGATATTGAACTCTATCTGGCCTGTCCTTATTCTTGGTTTGTTCAGCGAAGAATCAATCCTCAATCCCTTGATTTTGAGCGAGGACCCATGGAGCAGGGAAATTTTGCCCATGAAATTTTTGCTGAATTCTATCAAGTCCTTCCAGAAAAACTCGGTATGAAACGGGTGACGCAAGAGTGCTTACCTTCGGCGCTTTCCCTGCTCTCTGAAATTTTTGACAGAAAGCTTTCTGAGCAGATTGAAGATGATTCGGCTCATTATCTTCTTGAATCACATGTCGATCAAATTGAGGGCGAAAAGCTCAAGGACGCTATACTCAAATCATTGGTGCGTCAGGCGCAACTTTTTCCTTCATTTATTCCTTTTGCCTCTGAGTTGCCTATTGAGCTTTCTGATGGAATCACGTATGCGGGTGCGCCCCTTGTTGGAAAAATAGACCGCATAGACATCGATGAGAAAAACAAGGCCTTCGTTGTTGTTGACTATAAAGGAAGCGTTAAAAAATATAGTGCGGGTTTTGATCCTGAAAAAGGAGAATTTGAGCTTCCTCAAAAGGTTCAAGCATTGGTATATGCCCAAGCGCTCAGGAAGAAATTTGAAGACAAAACATGTAAGGGTGCACTATATGTTTCCTATAGTGCTAAAGAAGACAAGGATAGCGTGGCGGGCTCTTACAATCCCTACCTGTATGGGGTGGATGCCTATGCAAGCAAAAAAAGTGTGGTTGATATGGATTTCCACACGTATCTCGACATGGTGGAAGATGCGCTTCGTCCGTATTTAAAGCAAATGAGGCAAGGCCATATAGCACCCAATCCTCGTGATAAAACAGCATGCGAATACTGCATTGTCAAAAATAACTGCGGGAGGCGTCTTTCATGAATCTAGAACAAGCAACACCCCAACAGCGCTCAGTTATCACCACGCTTGACAAGCCTCTTATGGTTGCCGCAGGTGCAGGAAGTGGCAAAACATTCACCTTAACTCAACGTGTGGTTTATGCGCTCTTGCCTAGCGCGACCTCAGATAATGCATACTTGGGAAGCATTGATGAGGTTTTAGCTACTACCTTTACCAAAAAAGCCGCCAATGAGCTTAAATATCGCATCAAGAAACTTCTTCTTTCAGAAGGTTTAGTGAACGATGCCCTCAAAGTGGACAAGGCTTGGATTTCAACTATTCATGGTATTTGTACGAAGATCTTGAAAGAAAATGCGTTTGAGCTGGGTATTGATCCTTCCTTTAAGGTTGTAGAAGAAAAGGACGAGATTTATTTTCTTAACCAAGCCTTTGAAGAGATAGTGTCTCAGGTGAGAGAGAGTGATGATAAGCGTATTTTGTCGTTGCTCGAAACCTATCCAGTTATACAAAAAGCTTCCAATAATAATGCAATTGATCTTTATGGCATGACGAGACAAATAATCTCTAAAGCGCTCGCAACAAAAGAAGGCTTTGATTCTGTTGTTATTTGTTCCGAAGAAGTTGATTTTGGTTCTGCTTTGAGACGCATGGTTGAGTTTGGGGAGATGTATTTTGAGATAGAGAAGACATGGACTAAGTCTTACAAGGCCGATCCGGTAAATCACGCCTCTTTCGAAAGTGCCATCAAATTAGCCCATAACTATTTTGATGCCTGTCCCGTTTATTTCCTTGGTAGCGAATCGTTTGATCCAGAATCTTTTCTGCGCGTTTTTTACTCTTTTCCCAAACTGCCTCTTAATTATCACAAAACTGAAAGCAAGGAATTTGTTGAAGAATACCTCTATACCTATGCAGAACTTTCCGCTCAGGTTAATCAGGCTATTGGTGGCTACTTTGCTCGTATTTTGGTTGATTTTGCTCAGTTGGTATACGAACGCTACCTTACATTAAAAGGTTCCTCGCTTTTAGATAATACCGACCTTTTGCGCATGACCGCTCAAGCGCTTGAGGATCATCCTGATATTGCTAAAGCCTATCGCAGGCGCTTTAGCATGATTATGATTGATGAATTCCAAGACACAGACCAGCTTCAGGTCGAACTTTTGAGTTCGCTTCTTCGTGATGACGCGTCAAATATTTGTACCGTAGGAGACGCGCAACAAAGTATTTATCGTTTTCGCGGTGCAGATGTTTCGGTCTTTCATGAATTTAGAAAATCCATTCAGCAAACCTATCCTGAAGCGCAATTAGTTTCTCTTCCTGACAACTTCAGAAGTCATCGGGATATTTTGAGTTTTGTTGATTTTATTTTCTCTCATCCTCGATTTTTTGGAGAAGAGTTTCTCTCACTGAGCCCTAGATCTTTTATCAATAATGAAGAAGACGCAGTATTTGCTGATAGGGCGCGCATTAGAATGCAACTGGTTATTGCACAGAAGGAAGCCAAGATAGAAGATGCGCGCCGATATAGTGCTACTAAGATTGCTCAGCATTTTGCCGAACTCCGCGCCGAAGGAGTCCCACCGGAAGATATGGTCATTCTTTTTGGCGGTATGACTAATGCTGGCATTTATGCTGATGCGCTTCGTGCAGAAGGTTTTGAAAGTATTATCACGGGAGGTTCAATCTTTACCAGTGCGGTTGAGGTGGATTTGGTAGCAGATCTGCTCCATATATGCGTCAACCCTCATGATGCACTTTCGCTTTATAAGGTCTTAACTTCTGATTTGTTTACCTTCTCAGATGCTACCTTGCTCGCCCTTGCTTCTACCTGGGAAAACAACCGGGCAAAACGGCAAGATCTTGCATGGGGATTTTTATATTCAGACGAAGAGAAGCTCCAGGGTATTTCAGATGAAGAGCAAAGCGCTCTTCATCACGCAAGAGCCTGCATAAAGTGTCTCATTAAAGAGGCAACTACTACCTCGGTGATTCTTGCTCTTAAACGCTTCTTTGTTTCTTGCGGTTATTTTTCTTATCTAGAGCAGTGGGGCGCAGAGGGGATTTCTATTGCAGGAGATATATATAAGGCGCTTGAAATTATTGCAGAACTAGAGGCAGATGGAAGTGGTCCTTCACTTGTGTCTAGGCTTTTTGATGAAAAGCTCTCAACGGCCAAAGAGGCTCCCGGCAGATTGAGTACTTCTTCTGCTGGTTCAGTGAGGATGATGACGGTTCACGCTAGTAAAGGGCTTGAGTTTCCTCATGTCGCCCTTGCTGAAATGAGCATGGGCAAGGTGAAAGATAGCCAGTTCTGTATTGAGTCTAGTCAGGGACAGACGAAGGTGGTATTGAAGCCAAAGCTAATTGATCCGCCAAAGAAAACCTCGGATGATTTGAAAAAGCTTCTTGAAAAGTCAGATTTTTCAGAGAGGAAAACCAGTGCTTCGTTGCTTAAAGAGATACGTGCTCAAAAAGAACTTGAAGAAGCTCAGCGACTTTTGTATGTTGCACTCACCAGGGCAAGTAAATCATTGTTTGTTAGCTTTACCGTCAAGGGCAATCTGAATGATACGTTTTATGAAAATAAAGGCCTGCTCCGTGATTTGTTTGATGTTGTTCGATGGAATCATGAAGAGTCGCATCAGGAAATCCCTTATGGGGGAGATATGCCTCTTGATTTTTCGTTTGTTTGCTTGACTGAGCCATTTGAAGGAATGAATCAAGATCAGGAAGATGACGCGGGTTCGGTTGGCGAATTAGATTCCCGTGGTCAGGGTTGTGACATGCCAACGGATGATGAGCATGATTTCCAAAACCAGAGTGGTAATGCATGCGCGGCGGGCTTAAGTGCCGGTCATGATGCACCGCAAGAATCAAGCGAGGCTATACCAGGTATGCGCTTTGATCTGCATATGCCTGAACAGTCAGCGCCAACGTATGTTCTGCCTAAAGAAACAGGACAGGGGGTTGCGTCGTATTCTTCGCTTGCTCAGGCAAAAGAGACTAAAGGCCACCTTGAAAAGGAAACAGCGCCCGCCAGTGTTTCTCCTGATGAAGAAGATGCATGCGTGTTTGCACTGAGTGCTTCTCGGGATGAAGCGCTTGAATTCGGTACCTTTTTTCATCGAAGCGCACAAAAATGCATCTTGGAAGCGCGCGCTCAAAAAGATCGCTTAAGTTGGCTTAGGAGTCTTGATCCATCGGAATATACGCACAAGCTTTTGGCAACAAAACAGCACTCTCCTTCGTTTGAAGAGCGCTTTATTGCTTGCTTTTCTTCATGGATGGAAAGAAAAGAGCTGAAAGAAATGCTTTCGTGTGATGACATTGATGCTGAAGTTCCTTTTTTGGTTGAATTGCCCAGCGACGCGCTAGATGAGCCCCGATATCTTGAAGGAGAAATTGACGCACTTGGCCAGTGCTCTACTGATGAAGCATTTTTCATTGACTACAAAACAGGTGGTTCGGTGGATGAGAGCGAAGAGCAGGTGTATCAAAAGCATCTTCTGCAAGCGCAGTGCTATGCCTATGCGCTTCTTCGTCAAGGATATGAGCAGGTAAAAGGCACCTTTGTCAGGGTAGAGCTTTTGACTGAGCCAGATCAATCTTGCGTCAAGACAATGACCTATTCGTTTTGTAGCGCTGATATTTCTGCCCTTGAATCTGTTATCTTACAGGCGTTTTAGATGACATGCATATTTGAATAATTAACTCGCACCAAAACAAGAAAAGCACAGCAGTTAAGGCAATGAATGCTCTGTAATGCATGCGGTGACCATGCGGTGGCGAACGTTTTTAATGACAAGGTATGCTTTCGTTGTTAACGTGCAATATGCACTGGGTACGCCGTGGTAGAGTAGAGGCATGGATACCTTATTTACTGAAATAGAAAATGAAATAAAAAATTCCCATGCTCCTCTTGCGGTTCGTATGAGGCCTCGCTCTCTTGAAGATTTCGTTGGCCAAGAAAAAGTGTTAGGGAAGGGGACCTGGCTTAAAAGTGCCATCGAAAATGATTCGCTCTCTTCTATTATCCTTTACGGCCCCGCCGGTACCGGCAAAACGTCCCTTGCGCGTGTCATTGCTCATACTACCCATGCCCATTTTGTTGAAGTTTCCGCTATTGGGGGCACGGTTTCAGATCTTCGCAGAGAAATTAATGATGCTGAAAAACGCCTGCTTCATCAGGGCTTAAAGACTATTCTCTTTGTTGATGAGATTCATCGCTTTAATCGTGGCCAACAGGATGCGCTTTTGCATGCGGTAGAAGATGGTACGGTCGTACTTATTGGTGCCACCACCGAAAATCCTTTTTTTGAAGTTAATTCCGCGCTGATTTCCCGCTCACGTATTGTTGAATTACATAAGCTTACTGATGAAAATCTTGCTGAAATAATCAAGCGCGCCCTTACGGATGAACGGGGATTAGCGGGCGCATATTCCCTTGATGAAGAAGCGCTCAAAGCAATTTTATTGCTCTCTGACGGGGATGCCCGCAGTGCGCTTAATACGCTTTCGCTTTCTTCTGATCTTGCAAAAGCCGAAGGGGTCAGCGCTATAACGAAAGAAATGGTTGAAAAAGCTGTTCCGCATCGCATGCTCCCGTATGACAAAAACAAGGACATGCATTATGACATTATTTCGGCCTTCATCAAATCTATGCGCGGGTCTGACCCAGACGCTGCGCTGTATTGGCTCGCGCGCATGATTGACGGAGGAGAAGATCCAAAATTTATTGCTCGTAGAATTTTTATTTTCGCATCCGAAGATATAGGCAACGCTGACCCGCAGGCACTTTTGGTGGCCGAGGCGGTATTTAAGGCCACCGAGGTCATAGGCTATCCAGAATGTCGCATTAATCTTGCGCAGGGGGCCGTATATATGGCACTTGCCCCGAAGTCAAATTCGTCCTATGCAGGTTTGGCGCATGCCATGAGTGAAATAAAACACGGACCCTATCGGGAAGTACCTCAGCATCTTCGTGATCGTCATCGACCGGGTTCTGAAGAGTATGGGGAATATCTGTATCCTCATGCTCAGGCAAGCGGATATGTCAAGCAACAGTACTTACCTGATGGTCTTGAGCCGGGCTGTTTTTATACACCGGGCGAAAGAGGGTGGGAAAGCTATCGTGTTGATGCAACTATTAGGGATAAGTCTGGCTCATAACGTGGTATATTAGGAGAGGCTAAAAAGGAGGAAAGTATGGAGTTTTTTCAATCACTTATACCAGTAGGTATCGTTGTGCTCTGTTTAGCGGGGGCTGTAGCTCTTATTGCCTTAGCTTATCTGCTCGTTAATTTGGTGCAGGTTATCAAGGAAGCTATGGCAAAGCTCAATCCTATCTTGGACGATACGCAGGAAATTGTTACGAATGTAAAGCCTGCTATTGAAAAGGTAGACCCTCTAATGGATCGCGCAACGCTCACAATGGATGCCGTAAACCTTGAGATTATGCGTGTTGATCAAATCTTAGAAGATGTCAACAATGTATCAACCACGGTCTCTAAGGCTACTAATTCATTGGATGCGGTGACTTCTGCCCCTTTAGATTTCATCAGCAACGCAACGGGGAAGATTCGTGAGATCATTGCTCCTCACACTTCAAAAGAATCTTCTGTTGGTGCAATTGCTGGTGCGGTTGATTACGGTCTGGAAGCGGTTGGAGAAAAAACCGCAGACATGCATCAACAATCTGAGGTTCGCAGGGTTGAACGTGAAAGCAGGTTTGAGGCTCGTTGTGAAAACCTCAACCGCGCTCACGAAGTTTCTGATGGCTTGAAGAATGCTCAGGCTATTCAAGCAAACGAAACCACTTCAGCAATCGAGGAGAAGTAATAACCTTGTTTACTTCAAATCATCCCTCGGTTGAGGATGAAGAGCTAAAAGAAGAGTCGCTCAAAACACTTAAGGTGCAACGTAAACTATTTACGGGCTTGTTCATTATTGTTTTGGCGGCTCTTCTTTACTTGCTTGGCCAAGTCCTAAACGTCTTGGCAATTCCGGTTGGAATTATTGTTTGGACCACCGTTTTAGTTTTTTGCCTGAAAGGCCCCGTTGATTTTCTTGAGAAAAAAGGCGTTAATCGCTTTCTGGGGACGTGCATTAGCTACGTTTTATTCATTGTGATTATGCTTCTTTTAGGCTGTCTTTTGTTTTCTCCTGTTTTTGGCTTTGGTGACCAGTTCAAACAACTCCTTGATAGCACTCCTAAATACATTGCCATAGTAAAAGACTGGTGGAATGACATCTATTCGCAGTATTCCTATATCTTCCAGGATGCTCGTTTTAACAATTGGCTCAACGATGCCCTTTCTTCTGCGGGCTCATGGGCTTCTGGGTTTGCTCAAAGCAGTGCCCAGAATGTTATGTTCTTTGGTTCTGGGGTAGTAAACGCTGCAATGGTTATTGGTTTTGCCTTAGTTGTTGCATTTTGGATTTTGATGGAGCTTCCCGCGCTTGGCCGTGAAATTAAAAGGCTCTTTGGTGATCGCTTCAAAGAAGATCTCAGCGTGATTCATATTACCTGCACGCGTGTCATGGGTGGCTATATAAAAGGCACACTTTTGCAATGCTTCTTGATTGGCCTTGGTTGCGGTATCGGTTTTGCCGTTATGGGAATTCCTAACGCGGCAGCTCTTGGTGTAATTGCAGGTATTCTAAATATCATTCCTATTGTTGGTCCTTGGTTTGGTGGCGCGCTTGCGGGCATCGTGGGAATTTTCATCAGTCCCTGGGTTGCTTTGTTCGCGTTGGTTTATACCATCATTATTCAGCAAGTGGTTTATACCTTTATTTCCCCTAAAATCATGGCAAATTCCGTTGATATTCATCCGGCCTTGGTTATCTTGGCTTTGATGACTGGCTCAGGGCTTGGTTTTGCGATGTCAGGATTTATGGGAAGTTTTGTCGGAATGTTGTTATCTATTCCGGCCGTTGCTGCTATCAAATCAATCTTCGTATACTATTTCGAAAAGAAGACCGGTAGAGTTATCGTGGCGAAAGATGGTGTTATCTTCAAGGGTAATCCTATTGGAGATGAGGCACACCCACTCTTTGATGCCACAGGCGAAATTTATATTCCAGATTCATCTGAGTCCAAACAAAATACCGATAAATCTTGATATGATTTCTCTGCTCAATAATTGGAAGTTAAAAGTAAACAAGCATATAAAAGAGGTTTTTGCGCATGGAGTACATGACAACAGCTGAAATACGTGAAAAATATCTTTCATTTTTTGAGGAAAAGGGATGCAAACGCATGCCTTCTTCCTCTTTGATTCCTGATGACCCTTCTCTGTTGCTCACCAGCGCAGGTATGGTTCAGTTCAAGCCGTATTTTCTTCAGCAAAAGCAATTGGAGAAGCCCTATGTTGGTACTACGACGGTACAGAAATGCGTTCGTACTAACGACATTGATATCATTGGTACCACGGGTAGGCATTTGAGCTTCTTTGAAATGCTGGGCAATTTTTCTTTTGGTGAATACTTCAAAGAAGAAATGTGCGCTTGGGCATATGAATTTTCTACCAAGGTATTAAAGCTTCCCGCTGAAAAACTCTACTTTACGGTATTTAGAGATGACGATGAAACCATTGAAATCTGGAAAAACCTTGGGGTACCGGAAGATCACATTTCGCGCCTTGGCGAAGATGACAACTTCTGGCGCGCCGGACCAACTGGTCCCTGCGGCCCTTGCTCAGAGCTTTATTATGACCAAGGCCCTGAAGTAGGTTGTGGTAGACCTGATTGCGCTCCTGGCTGTGATTGTGACCGCTTCCTTGAATATTGGAACTGCGTATTTACCCAATATGATGGACAAGAAGACGGTACCTTTGTTCCGCTTCCGCGCAAAAATATTGATACTGGCATGGGTCTTGAGCGTATTGCCGCCATCATGCAAGGGGTAGACAACAATTATGATACCGATGTTTTGCGTGACCTTATTTCGGTAGGGGAATCGCTTTCCGGTAAAACCTACAAAACAGATCCTGCTACTGATCTTTCTATGCGTATCATGGCAGATCACAGCCGTGCGGTAACCTTCATGATTGCCGATGGTATTCTTCCTTCAAATGAAGGCCGTGGCTATGTATTGCGTCGCTTGCTTCGCCGCGCGGTTATGAAGGGTCATTCCATTGGAATCCAGGGTGCTTTCTTGCATCACTATGTTGACAAGATCATCACGCTCATGGGTTCGGTATATCCCGAAATCGTAGACAATCGTGCCCTTATCGAGCGCGTAATCCTCTCTGAAGAAGAGCGCTTTGGCACCACGCTTAAACAGGGTCAGGCCTATCTGGACGATGCGCTTAAAAACCTTGAGGGCACGGTTCTTTCAGGAAAGACTGCCTTTACGCTTCATGATACCTATGGTTTTCCGGTAGAGGTTACTAAAGAAATCTGCGAAGAGCGCGGTTTCAGCGTTGATGATGAAGAATTTTCTCAATGCATGGAAGAGCAACGCGAACGTGCTCGTAAGGCTAACCTCAAAGACGCACAAGCTGCTTGGAGTACCTACGGTGGCGTGTATGCTGATCTTCTGCGTGAAGTTGGCGCCACTTCCTTTGTAGGCTACACTTCGCTTTCTGCTGACGCTAAGGTTGTTGGCTTGGTTAAAGGTGAAGAATGTGTCAATGCTCTTCAAGAGGGCGAAGAAGGCGAAGTCATCCTTGACGTTACGCCTTTCTATGCCGAAATGGGTGGCGAAGTTGGTGATACGGGAACGCTGTCCACTTCTTCATTTAATGCAACAGTTCAAGACACCAAAACGCCTGAAAAAGGATTGGTTGCTCATAAGGTAACCGTTGATTCAGGATTGGTTTCAGTAGGAGACGAAGTCCACGCTGAAGTCGACACATTGCGTCGCGCGCGCATTTCTCGCAACCATACCTGTACGCATCTTTTGCATGCAGCACTCAGAACCGTTTTGGGTTCACACGTAAATCAGGCAGGTAGCTATGTTGGCCCTGATCGTCTTCGCTTTGACTTTACCCACTTTGAGAGTATGACCAGCGAAGAGCTTGCCAAGGTTGAGGCGCTTGCTAATGAAAAAATCATGATGGCAATTCCTACCAACATTTATGAGACCTCTCTTTCTGAAGCGCGCAAAGCAGGCGTTACTGCACTCTTTGGCGAAAAGTATGGGGATAAGGTTCGCGTAGTTGAAGCAGGAGATTTCTCTAAGGAACTCTGCGGTGGTTGCCATGTTTCAAATACGGCAGAAATTGGTTTGGTAAAAATCATCTCTGAGAGCAGTGTTGGCGCTAATACCAGACGTATCGAAGCGCTTACCAGCTTTGATGCTCTTGAATATCTCAACAGTTTTGAAGCTCCTATGAAAGAGCTTTCGGCTAAGTTGCGTACTCCGGTAGGCGGTGTTGTTGCGCGTGTTGAGCAGAACATGGCGCAAATCAAAGAGCTTTCAGCAAACTTGAAGAAGGCGCAATCTTCTTCCGATGATGTCCTTCCTGCTTCGCTTGATGAATTTGTAGTAGATGCAGGATACCCAGTCTTTGTTTATCGCAAGGATGGCCTTGATGCTTCGGGAATGCGTAATTTCTGGGACATGGTACATACCCGTCTTGGCCAAGACGCAGCTTGCGTTCTTGCTTCAAATAACGATGGAACGCCTCTGCTTCTTGCTGCAGGAAGTGAAAAAGCAGTAGAACTTGGCTTTAATGCTGGTTCAATCATTAAATCCATTGCCTCTAACATCAAAGGCGGAGGTGGCGGAAAACCTGCAATGGCTCAAGCAGGCGGTAAAGACGCTGAAGGGCTTGACGCTGCACTTCAGGCTGCACGCGATTTGTTTTAGTGGAATAAGCAATGAGAATTATGGCTCTTGATATAGGGAAAGTTCGCTGTGGCATTGCCATCAGTGACCCTCAAGAGCGCATTGCTTCTCCGGTTTGTGTTCTTCCTACCAATGAAGTTGAACATAATGCCTCATCTTTCAGACGAGTTTGTCAAGATTGGGAGCCCGAGATGCTTGTCGCGGGCTTGCCTCTTACTATGGCAGGAGAAGTTGGCAATCAAGCAAAAGAGAACAAAAGGATTGCTCAGCAAATCGCGCATCAACTTTCGCTTCCGCTACAATTTGTTGACGAGCGTTTGTCTTCTCGTGAAGCAAAGCGTATCTTAAGAGAAAAAGGACTCTCTGAAAAAGAGATGCGTGGCAAGGTTGACATGGTTGCAGCTTCGCTCTTTTTGCAATCGTGGCTTGATTTGAAAAATAAAGAATAGGAAAGGAAGGTTCTTTCAATGACGCCTAGAAGACGAATTACGTATTCTAAGAGGCCTAGTCATGCGGCTCGTGTTGCCCATGCTCGTGGTGCGCGCCAATTTAAAACGTATGACACTTCCTTTATACAGCCCAAAAAAGACAAAAAGCCTATCATTGCGGTCATCGTAATCATCCTTGCGCTTATTGCGATTATTTTCGGCTTGGTTAATTGCTTTGGGGGTAACCCTAACCTTCTCAAAGATGGTCAATCAGTAACCGTTGATATTAAGCAGGGAGAATCTACTCAATCTATTGCTGATGCGCTCTATGATGCGGGCGTTATCAATAATAAGAATGACTTCACCAATACCGTTTCAAACAAGGATGCCTCCGCTTCTCTAAGGCCCGGAACGTATACCTTTGAGGGGGGAGTTACCACTGAAGAGGTGGTCAATTCGCTCATAGCCGGACCTGATTTAAGTTCGAGCAGTCTTGTTGTTCCTGAAGGTTATACCTTAGAGCGCATAGGGGACGCAGTTCAAGAGGCGTACAAGGGAAGCATAACCAAGGATGATTTTGTTTCCACTGCGCGCAATGCAAGCGAATTCGCCAGCGAATTTTCCTTTGTAAGCGAAGCAAAAAATAACACACTTGAAGGGTTCTTATTCCCTAAAACCTACGAGGTTGTTCAGGGTTATACTGCCAAAGATGTTGTTCGTCAGATGCTCACGCAATATCAGCAAGAGGTTTCCTCTCTTGATTATTCCTATCCTCAAAGCAAGGGGCTTTCAGCCTATCAAACCTTGATTTTAGCTTCCATCGTTGAAAAGGAATCAGTGGCTGACACCAGAACAAAGGTTGCTGCCATATTCTACAATCGCCTTTCCAATGACGGAGAGCCTTCTTATGGCATGTTGGGCAGTGACGCTACAACCGCTTATGAAATTGGCGAAGAGCCCACCAACTATGATTGGAATACTGACAGCCCCTATAACACCAGAAAAACCAAGGGTCTTACCCCAACGCCTATCTGTTCGCCAAGTCTTGATTGCTTAAAGGCGGTATGTTCGCCTGAGTCAAACTTTGAAGATTATTACTTCTTCTCATTCTGGCCGGATGAAAATGGCAATCTTCAGTATTACTTCGACAAAACCTACGAGGATCATCAAGCAACCATCAAAGCTCATTCCTAGGGAGTAACATTCCTATGGCGCTTTTTGAACCGGAGAGATACTTTTCACGACTGTCTTTTATCGATATTTCGTTTGATATCGAACGATTAGGCTATGAATGCGTCCTGCTTGATGTGGACAATACGGTTCTGACACGTGATACGCGCACGGTGCCACGGGATATTCTCTTGTGGCTTTCCAAGCTCAAGAGCACAGGGATTGGCGTTTGCTTTCTTTCAAACAATTTTCATCGTGACGTTTTGGAAGTTGCCAATGAGCTTAATATCTCCATTGTTGCTAAGGCGCTCAAGCCCTTGCCCTTTGGGTTTTATCGCGCTTGTAAACTCATGGACGTCTCGCCAAAACAGACGCTCATGATTGGAGACCAGCTTGGTACCGATATCGTGGGTGCTCATATAGCCGGCCTTCATGCGTATATGGTTTGCCCGTTAGCTACCGAAGATCTTCCCTATGCAAAAGTGATGAGGGTCTTCGAACGAGCTTTTCTCAAAGATAAGGAGCCTGAAGGCGTTTCATGTCTTGGAGAAACTATTGCCACATCCGATAAAGCGTGAAGTTGCAATGATAGAATAAACCCAACATCTTAAAAGAGGGGAAGATTATGGAATACATTACCGCCGGAGAAAGTCACGGTCCTTGCTTGACGGGCATCGTCTCAGGTGTTCCCGCAGGACTTTCTATTTCTGAAAAGAATATCAACTCTGATCTTTCTCGAAGACAGAGCGGTTATGGACGTGGTGGTAGACAGGCTATTGAAAAAGATACGGTAGAGATTGTCTCCGGCGTTCGTTTTGGAAAGACGCTCGGAACACCCATTGCTCTTCAGGTGAAAAATAGAGATTGGCAAAACTGGACAGACCGCATGGCGGTATTTGGAGAGGCGCCTTCAAATCTTGAACGAGAAGTTTGCCCACGTCCTGGCCATGCTGATTTGGTTGGTGTTCTCAAAAATGATATGGACGATTGCCGAAATATTCTTGAGCGCGCCAGTGCCAGAGAAACAGCCATTCGTGTTGCTTGTGCGGGCATTGCGCGAGAATTTTTAGCCGAAGTTGGCGTGGAAATTTTTTCCTATGTCACTTCAATCGGAGAGGTTGTTTTTGAAGAAGATAACCCCTTAATGAATGCCCCTGATTATCGTCCGCTTGATATCGAAATGAGCGAAGTACGCTGTCCTGATGATGAAACTTCGCAACGCATGATGCAGGCCATTGACGAAGCTAAAGAAAATGGAGAGAGCTTAGGCGGAACGTTTAGAGTTGTTGTTACCGGGCTTCTTCCCGCTTTGGGTGGCTTCGAGACAGCAGGAAACCGCCTTACTTCAAAGATTGGTGGCGCGCTTTTTTCTATCCCTGCTATCAAGGGCGTAGAGTTTGGGTTGGGTTTTGCTGGGGCGCACCTTCCAGGCAGTTCTGTACATGATGAAATAATCCTCGATGAAAAACGGGGCTTTATCAGGTCTTCCAACAACGCCGGCGGATTAGAAGGTGGTATGACAACGGGAATGCCCCTAATTACAACGGTTGCCATGAAGCCTATTCCAACGCTTACTACGCCTCTCAATACCATAAATATTGACACGTTAGAAGTAGTGCAGGCCTCTAAAGAGCGCAGTGATGTATGTGCGGTGCCGGCAGCTGCGGTAGTTGCAGAATCTGAAGTGGCCTTTGTTTTAGCCGATGCGTATTTGGCCAAATTCGGCTCCGACAATATGTCCGATATAAAACAAAATATAGAATCATTTAAACAGCGCATAAAAACAATGTCTCGTTAGAGAAGGGAATGCTATGGCAGAGCAAAATATCAATGCTGCGGGAGGATACTATCTTACAAAACCAGTTTTTTTTATCGGCTTTATGGGCGCTGGTAAAACCAGCGTATCTCAGCAATTGGCCGTAACCTATGGCCTTGCTTCCATTGATGCCGATGAATACCTTGAACTCAGAGAAGACCGCATCATCGCTGATATTTTTGCTGAAGATGGCGAAGAAGCTTTTCGCGATATTGAAACTGATGTCTTGCGTGACTTGTCGGCCCGTTCTCCTCGTTTGATTGGCTGTGGCGGGGGCGTGGTAACAAAGCGTGCTGAAAATGCTCAAATCATGAAAGACGCGGGCTTTGTGGTCTATCTTCAGGTAAGTGCGGATGAGGCAGCGCGACGCATTCCTAATACAGAATCTCGTCCTATGTTTAAGAACTTGGAAACCGCCCGAAAAACCATTGTTGAGCGCATCCCAAGCTATGAAGCAGCTGCAAATGTTTCGGTGCAGACAGAAGGGCGTAGTATTCGTGAAGTTTCCGAAGAAGTTGCCTCCATTCTTCTTGACCAAGGCGTTATGAAGGTTGTTGAATAGCCCATGACAAAAGTAAATGTTGCTATTCCTTCTCAGGCTAACTATGACGTGTTCATTGAGTCTGATCTTTTAAGCTATGTTGGCGAAGAGCTTCGTCGCATTGATGCTAACCCGCGTGCTTTGATCATCACTGATTCCGTGGTGGCTAACCTGTTTGTACCAAGCGTTAAAGAGTCGCTCGAACAGGTGGACTATCAGGTCTCAGTCATAACCGTACCTGCGGGCGAGCAAGCTAAATCGCTTGATTGTGCCGGAGAAATCTGGCATGCCATGGTTGAGTGCAAGCTCAATAGGGATTCTCTTGTGGTAGCGCTTGGTGGTGGTGTTGTGGGGGATTTGGCAGGCTTTTGTGGCTCTACGTTCATGCGTGGTCTGCGCGTTGTGCAAATCCCTACTACGCTTCTTTCTATGGTCGATTCTTCGGTCGGAGGAAAGACTGCAATCAATCTTGAATCAGGCAAAAACCTTGTGGGTACGTTTTGCCAACCCATTGCGGTATTTGCTGATCTTGATACCCTCTCAACGCTTCCCGAGAGAGAATGGGCGTGTGGTTGTGCTGAAATTGCAAAATCAAGCGTGATTGATTCCGAAGAGTTCTTCGCTTGGATGCAAGAGAATGTTCAGGGCTTAGTTGAGAGAGATCCAAAGGTTGCAAAAGAGGCGATCAAGCGCAGTGTTACTTTTAAGGCTTCTGTTGTTGCGCGCGATAGCGAAGAGACAAAAAATATCAGAGAATGTCTCAATTATGGTCATACGTTAGCTCATGCCATAGAGACTAAGGCAGGATATGGCGTATATTCTCATGGCCATGCGGTTGCCCAAGGTATGCGCTTTGCTGCACGCCTTGCGGTTGCTCATCTGGGAACTTCGCTTGAGTTCGTGGTTGCGCAAGATAATCTGCTTGATGCGCTTGATCTTCCCAATCTTACCTTCAAAGCTTCCCCTGAAGAATTGCTTCAGCTTATGATGTCTGACAAAAAGGTCAGATCCAACAAGCTTAGGTTTGTTTTGCCAGAAGGGGCAGGGAAGTGGCAATTATGCGAATTAGAGCAATCATTTGTACTTGAACATCTCAATGCCTGGCAAAAGAGCTTGGCTTAGACCGCAGAGCTTAGGTAAGGATTGTCATGGACGCTTCATTTCCTCGAATTTTGCGCATTCAAAACAAAATGAAAGAGCACCATCTTGACGCACTTTATGTGCGTTCAACTTCCAATATTTGGTGGGCTACGGCATTTCACGGCGTATTTGACAGCGAGTCTGCGCATGCGTTGCTTGTATTTCCGCATAAGGTTATCTTGCATAGTGATTCGCGTTATGGGGTGGCACTTAATGAGGCGCTTCAAGAACGAGCGCGCGCTGTCGCAAACAAATCGTCCACTCTCAATGTATCTTCGAGCGAAGAATCCCTCGTTGATATTGAATTGTCTTTGAACGAAAAGTCTCTCGTTAATACTGAGGCATCTTTGAACGAAGCGTCTCTCATTGATATGGAGATTGATATTTCAAGAAAACATCACTTCGAGGTGTTGCTTGAAGAATTGCAAAATGTGGATGATGGCAAGGGTGCCTCGTTTACCATTGGCGTTGAAGACACCATAACGCTTAATGAATTTCGCAAGCTTGAACAAAAAATCCAAGAGGCAAAACAAGGCACAGGCCATGCGCTTGATTCGGACGCATCCTCAAGTCCTACCGGTTCCTCTTTCGTGCTACAAGAGCTCTCTGGTTTTGTTGAAGAACTTCGTCAAGTCAAGGATGCTGAAGAAATTGCCTGCATGAAAAAAGCGCAAGCCATTACTGATGAGGCATTCTCTCATATCATCACCTATATTCAGCCCGGCATGAGCGAAAAGCAGGTTCAGCAAGAACTCGACCAAACCATGGTCTCACTTGGGGCAGAAGGCCTTGCTTTCTCTTCCATTGTTGCATCAGGTCCGCGTGGCGCTATGCCTCATTCGGTTCCGGGGAATGACAAGCTTGCCATGGGTGAGTGCATTGTTATGGATTTCGGCGCGCGCTACCACGGCTATTGTTCAGACATGACGCGTACCGTGTTCTTGGGTGAACCAACTCAGCGCATGAAGGATGCCTGGAATGCGCTTGTGGATGCCAATGAAACCTGCGAGGCGCTTATCAAACAGGGCTTAACGGGCAAATTCGTCCACGATAAGGCCGAAGATATCTTAGCTCAACACGGCTTTGCTCATACTATGGGGCATTCCCTTGGTCACAGTGTTGGTCTTGATATTCACGAAAGCCCCAATCTGTCTCCGCTCAATCAAAGCCCCTTAGTAGTTGGCAATGTTGTTACTGTTGAGCCAGGCATCTATATAGCGGGCGAATTCGGCATGCGCTTAGAAGATTTTGGGGTCGTTGGCGAAGATGGTTTCGAAGTTATCACCCAAAGTAGCCATGAGATGGTTATAATATATCCTCGTGATAATGTGAATTAAATGATATTTAGGAGTAACAGTGGCAATTTCAACTGCTGATTTCCGCAACGGAATGTGTATTGAATACAACAACAAACTTTGGGTAATTCTAGAATTTCAGCATGTAAAACCAGGCAAAGGTGGCGCATTTGTTCGCACCAAGCTTCGCGATATTCGCGCTGGTCGTGTTGTTGAGCACACATTCAACGCAGGAACCAAGTTTGAATCTTTGCGTCTTGAAAAGAAGAAGATGCAGTATCTCTACAATGACGGTATGGATTTCTACTTCATGGACACAACCTCTTATGAGCAAATTTCCATCCCCTCAGACATCGTGGGTGAAGTTGCTCAGTGGCTCAAAGAAAGTGATGAAGTTACCTTGCTTTATGCAGGCGAAGAACTCATTGGTATTGAGCCAGAGATGTTCGTTGAGCTTGAGGTTACTGACACCGAGCCTGGCTTTAAAGGTGATACCGTACAGGGAAGCACCAAGCCAGCAACGCTTGAAACCGGTGCAGTTGTTCAGGTTCCTATGTTTATCAATACCGGCGAAGTTTTGCGCATTGATACTCGCGACGGACGTTACGTCACACGCGTTTAGAAGTATTCTGATGTGCTAAAGAGCACGCCTGTAACATATGGTTTCTTAGCAACATAAGAACTTATGTTACTTCCTAGAAAACTATTTTCTTTACGGGGCGCCCAGGCGCCTCGTGTCGTATAATATTCTTTTGTTTGTTGCTACGTTGTACGTAATGTGTGGATAAGGAGGTGCGATACTCTTGCCTAAACTTCAGCTTATGGACACCACTATTCGTGATGGCCAGCAAAGCCTTTGGGCTACAAGGATGTCAATTGGTGATATGTTGCCAATTCTTCCTAAGATGGATCGCGTTGGTTATTGGGCAATTGAAGCATGGGGTGGCGCAACGTTTGATACGTGCTTGCGCTTCTTGGACGAAAATCCATGGGATCGTCTCCGTTCTATTAAAGCAAAAACCCCTAATACTCGTCTTTCAATGCTCTCTCGTGGACAGAATCTTGTTGGATATAAACATTATTCAAAAGAGATTTGTCATAGATTTATTCACGCTGCTCATAAAAACGGTATTGATGTATTCCGCGTTTTTGACGCTTTGAATGACATTCGCAATGTTGTTGATAATGCAGAAGCAATTAAAGAATGCGGAGCACATTTTGAGGGTGCAATCTCATATACCATGTCTCCTGTTCATACCCTTGACAGCTTTTTGGAATATGGTCAGCAGTTAAAAGAACTCGGTGCTGACTCTATTGCCATTAAAGACATGGCAGGTATGCTCACTCCTTATCGTACCGAACGCATGGTCAAAGCGTTTAATGCAGAAATTGGTCTGCCCGTTCATATTCACTGTCACTATGTTGGTGGTATGGCTCCTGCAAATATCATCAAATCGGTAGAAGCTGGCGCTGCTATTGCTGATACCGCAAGTGCTCCGCTTGCTTTTGGTAACTCACATCCCGCAGTTGAGATGATCGTCGCTGCTCTTGAAGAGAGTCGCTATGATACGGGTCTTGATTTGGGTCTTTTGTTCGAAATTGCAGAATACTGGGAAGAGGTTCGCAAGCGCGGTCATTACAAGCGTGGCGTTTCTTCTCTAGTTCATATGCAGGTTTATTCTCACCAGGTCCCCGGCGGAATGATGTCAAACCTCGTTTCTCAGCTTGATATTCAAAATGCAACGGATCGTTTAAATGAGGTTATGAATGAAATCCCGCGTGTTCGTGCAGAAGTAGGATATCCTCCTTTGGTAACTCCACTTTCTCAGATTGTTGGCACGCAGGCGGTCTTTAATGTTCTAACCGGTAAGCGCTGGAGCGTAGTTTCCAAGGAAATGAAAGACTACATCTGCGGTTATTACGGCAAAGCTCCCGGTCCTATGGATCAAGAAATTGTAAAGAAAGTGGTAGGAGATTCTGACATCCTAGATCCAAGCATTGCTCCCGGATCATTGGTAACTACTACCTTCGCTGAACTTGAAGAAGAAATTGGCGATTTAGCTAAGTCTGAAGAAGATGTTTTGATGTATGCGCTTTTCCCTAACGAAGCACGTACGTATTTAAGTAAACACCGCACATCTGAGAAGGTTGATTTCCTTCTTGAAGAAGAATCAAAAATGACCAAGGAGGAAGATTACGTGGATATTAATCAGATTCGTGA
Organism: bacterium; assembly: GCA_963586955.1. Taxonomy (GTDB): domain Bacteria; phylum Actinomycetota; class Coriobacteriia; order Coriobacteriales; family Eggerthellaceae; genus Anaerotardibacter. The sequence continues at coordinate 19,924 of CAVABR010000055.1, read as the reverse complement.
ATTGGTTCGCGTTGCTGAAGAAAGTGGCGTTGGTGAAATTGTTGTAGAAGAAGAGGGTTGTCGCATTGCGGTGCGCATGCCTGGTTCAGGACCTGTTCCTCCTGCAGTAGCAGCTCCTTCTGCTGAATCACATCCAGCACCTGCTCCTGCTCAGGAAAAAGCAGACGCTTCTGCTTCGAGTGATAACACAAGCCGTCCTTCAAATTGGTACTGCGTTACCGCTCCTATGGTTGGCACGTTCTATGTAGCACCTGCTCCTGGCGAGCCACCTTTTGTAAAAGTTGGAGATGAAGTTTCTGCAAATCAGACGCTTTGTATTGTTGAAGCTATGAAGCTTATGAATGAAATTCCTGCTACCGAAATGGGTACCGTTCGTGAGGTTTGCCTTGAGGACGCAACTCCTGTTGAATTCGGTACGCCCCTGTTCTATATCGAGCCTCATGCTTCTCATGATGCTATTGGTCCGGAGAGTGCATAAATGTTCAAGAAGGTTTTAATTGCAAATCGTGGCGAGGTTGCCCTTCGCGTAATACGCGCCTGCAAAGAGCTTGGCATCCAGACCGTCGCTGTCTATTCAACCGAAGACGCTAATACCTATCCGGTTGAATATGCAGACGAAAAAGTTTGCATTGGTCCAGCTGCTGCTAATCAGAGTTATCTGGTTATGCCTTCTATCATTGCAGCTGCTAAAAATACGGGTGCTGAGGCTATCCATCCTGGCTATGGCTTTTTGGCAGAAAATGCTGAATTTGCGCGCGCTTGTGCAGAAAATGACCTCGTCTTTATTGGTCCTTCTCCAAGCTGTATAGAGAGAATGGGCAACAAAGCAGCTGCGCGTGACACCATGAAAGCTTGTGGCGTTCCAACGGTTCCCGGCTCTGACGGTGTGGTAGAAACTCCTGAAGAAGCACGTCGTTTTGCTGAAGCGGTTGGCTATCCAGTTTTGGTTAAGGCATCTGCTGGCGGTGGTGGAAAGGGCATGCGTGAAGTTCATGATCCCGCAGATCTTGAAGCGCAGTTCCTTGCTGCTAAAAACGAAGCACAGGCAGCATTTGGCAATGGCGATGTCTATCTTGAGAAACTCGTATTGCGTCCTCGTCACGTAGAGGTTCAAATTCTTGCCGATAAATTTGGCAACAGAATTTCTCTGTGTGAACGTGACTGTTCGCTCCAGCGTCGTCACCAGAAGTTGTTAGAAGAAGCACCTTCTCCGGCGCTTACTGATGAAATTCGTCGCGCTATGGGCGTTGCTGCTATTAAGGCAGTACGCGCTACGGGCTACGAAAACGCTGGAACCATTGAATTCTTGCTTGATCACGACGGCCGTTTCTACTTCATGGAAATGAATACGCGTGTTCAGGTTGAACATCCGGTAAGTGAGCTCATTACCGGCACTGACATCATTAAAGAGCAACTTCGCATTGCTTCTGGTGAACCTATTTCCTGTTTGGACAAAGCACCATTTACGCCTTACGGTCATGCAATGGAATTCCGCATCAATGCTGAAGATCCTGAGTTTGATTTCCGTCCTTGCCCGGGCAATATCACAAAATTTGATATCCCTGGCGGTCCTGGTGTTCGTATTGAATCCTACATTCACGAAGGTTCGCGCATTTCTCCTTACTATGACTCAATGGTTGCAAAGCTTATTGTTTGGGGAAGTGACAGAGAAGAAGCAATTGCTCGTGGTAAGCGCGCTTTGCAAGAATTTAAGATTGAGGGAATTAAGACTACCATTCCATTCCATCTTAAGGTCTTGGAAAACCAGGCGTTCCTTGATGGCGAAGTCTATACTGACTTTATTGAGACAGAAATGGGGGATGAATAAATGCCCGACATTATTGTAAATGGGATGGCTATTGCCCCAAATGTAATTGATACTATCGTAACGCTTGCTCTCAAAGAGGTTCCCGGCGTAGATTCAGAAGCTATTAATGCTACTGGCATTAAGGCGCTGTTTTCTCCTGCTTCTGCCTCTCAAAAGGTTAATGTTACTGTTGAAGATGATGAATCACTTGCAATCGAAGTTACCATTCGCGTGTTAGATGGTTATCCTATCAATGAATTAGTTCAATCCATTCGTTCATCTATTGTTGATGCTGTTGTGCTCCAGACGGGAATCAATGTTTCTCGTGTTGACATCAATATCGATGGCATTCGCTTTCTAGATTAAGGTTGGGTAGGTACATGTCAGCAAAGCCTCATGAGCGAACCGCGGAGAGACGTATAGCTCTTCAGATTCTCTATCAAGGAGAAATTTTAGAAGTTTCTCCATTAGAGCTTGTTGAGAAAAAACTCTTGGTTGAAGAAGATGCACTCCTTGGAGAATACGCAAAGTCACTCCTTGAAGGATGCGTCGCTAACGTTGATGCTATAGATTCATATTTGATGAAAGCAAGTGAAAATTGGGCGCTTGATCGCATGCCTTTGGTTGACCGTTCTTTGCTTCGTTTAGCAACGTATGAAATGAAATATGTCAAAGATGTTCCTGTTTCAGTTGCTATCAATGAAGCAGTTAATCTTGCAAAAGAATTTGGCGGAGCGGATTCTCCTCGTTTTGTAAATGGCATTTTGGGCCGCATTGCAACTCAGCTTGAAGAGGAATCAAGCAATGAGTAATGAAATGAATAACTCTGAGGATGCCCTTTCTTTTAAAGAGGTAAAAGAAAGGCTTGATGCCATCGTAGAAATTGTAAGCGATGATTCGCTTCCTTTAGAAGAAGCCCTAAAATACTATGAGGAGGCCGTTACGCTAGGCTTAAAAGCTTCTGATCTGCTTGAGCAAGGAATTGACGCAAATACTGCGCAATATGACTCTAATTTAGATCAAGGAGAAACGGCTACAAAGGAGTATAGTAATAATCCTAGCAATGAAAGCTTAGGTTTATCTGAATAACATCAAGGAGCGTGATGATACCAATGACTCAACGAATCCTTGATTCTATTGAATCACCTGAAAATTTAAAGCTTCTTAGCAATGAAGAGCTTTCTATTTTGGCTCAAGAGATAAGAGAAGAAATTATATCCGTTACCTCTCACACGGGTGGCCATGTGGCTTCCAGTTTGGGTGCGGTTGACATAATTCTTGCGGTGCATTCGCTCATTGATTCTCCGCATGATAAGTTGCTCTTTGATGTGGGACATCAATCATATGCTCACATGTTGGTAACGGGCAGGCTCAAAGAATTTAAAACCCTTCGTCAGTACGGTGGGCTATCCGGCTTTCCTAAACCTGACAAAAACATTCACGATGTTCACCCTTCAGGACACGCCTCTGATTCATTGAGCGTGGCTTGTGGCTTAGCGCGTGCGCGTGATTTAAAAGGCGAAAACAACAAAATTGTAGCCATTATTGGTGACGCTTCGCTTTCAGGTGGAATGGCTTTTGAGGCACTCAATGATATTGGTCAGGCTCAAACCCCTATGGTTATCATTCTTAATGACAATGAGATGTCCATTTCGCGCAACGTGGGCGCTATGGCAAAGCATCTGGGAAGTTTGCGCGTTTCTTCTAACTATCAAAGAGGGCGCGATACCATGCAGGATTTCATGGAATCCTTCGGTCCTGCCGGGCGCGCTATGGTCAAAATTGGCAAGAATGCTAAAGATTCGCTTAAACAGTTTGTCGTGCCTGATACTATGCTCTTTGAGCAGTTGGGTATTGTTTGTTCTCCTCCTATCAACGGTCATGATATGGCTCGTCTTCGTATGGAGATCAGGCGCGCCTTTGAATCTCAGGCTCCGGTTTTACTTCATGTTGTTACTAAAAAGGGTGCGGGATATCCTCCTGCTGAAAAGAACCCTTCAAAGTTTCACGGGGTAGGTCCCTACGATGTTAAATCGGGCGAGCTTCTCAAAAAAGATACGGGCGTTTTAACTTATACGCAGGCCTTTTCTCACGCCTTGCTTAAGGAAGCTGGACAGGACGAATCTGTGGTAGCAATTACGGCAGCCATGATTGATGGTACCGGACTGCGTCCTTTTGTAGATAAGTTCCCGGACCGTATTTTTGACGTTGGAATTGCCGAAGGTCATGCGCTGGGTATGGCAAGCGGGCTTGCACTTGGTGGTTATAAGCCGGTCATTGCCATATATTCAACGTTTTTGCAACGTGCAATAGATCAGGTCATCATCAATAATGCTCTCATTAATGACAATCTTGTTATTGCCGTTGATCGCGCTGGTTTAGTGGGGGACGATGGTCCTACTCATCATGGCGTATTTGATCTTGTTTACTTGCGCATGATTCCCAACATGAGAGTTCTTGCACCTTCGGATGAGGCCGAACTTGCTTCCGCGCTTCATACCGCCCTTAAACTGGAAGGCCCTGTTGCGCTTCGTTACCCACGCGGAGAAGCCTGTGGCGTTGCGCTTCCCGAAACACCTGAAACCTTCGAAGAAGGCGTCTCTCGTTGTGTTCGCGAAGGAGAAGATGTTGCTATTCTTTCGTTTGGTAGGATGCTCACCTACGCCTTAGATGCTGCAGATATCTTGGAAGGCAAAGGTATATCAGCGCGTGTTGTTGATATGCGCTGGGTAAAACCGCTTGATGTTGAGGCAATTCGCAAGGCTACTTCAACGCGCTTAGTGGTAACCCTAGAAGAAGGCGTCATCAAAGGTGGCGTTGGTGAAGAAGTGCTTGAAACCATAGTTTCCGAAGGGCTTGAAGCGCGCGTTTTGACCTTGGGTATCCCTGATGCGTTTATTGAACAGGGCAAGGTTGATTTGCTCTTTGCTGATCTTGGCCTGGATGGCAATGGTATTGCAACTGCTATCATGAACCGCCTCAAAGACGAAGCTCAATAGCGTCTTACCTAACAGAATTTGTTCAATTTGAGCCACTGAGCCTTATCAAAACAAAGGTTCAGTGGCTTATCATTTGAAAAATCAAGTGCGCTAAGGGTGTGTTTCGCACGCTTTTGTTCTTTATGCTCGATTTTTAACTTAATCAAATACGCGAAAGGTGCGTTTCGCACGGTTTTCTTCTCTCTACTCCTTTTTTCTCTTAAAACAGAGCCCCTCACTTACTAAAATTCGCCTCATTTTCACCCTAATTTCGCCTAATTTCGGCCTGTGTTTCTTGTTTGTAACGCCTGTAAGTCTCGTTTGTTACAGGCGTTTTCCATCATCGTTAACAATGGCAAATCTAGTCATTTGAACAAGTTCACCGTGCAAATATACCTTTGTCAACAGAAATGCATATAAGTTATTTAGGAGGTAGGCATATGTTTGACACAGGAGCAACAGCATTCATGCTAGTGTGTGCAATGCTGGTTTTGTTGATGACGCCTGGTGTTGCATTTTTCTATGGCGGTTTGGCTCGTCGAAAGAATGTTGTTAACACCATGTTCATGTCATTTGTCATTATTGGTGTAGTAGCAATTGTTTGGGTTTTAGCTGGATGGAGCTTCGCTTACGGCGGAGACGGATCTAATCCATTCTTTGGTGGTTTTGATCAATTAGGCTTGACGCAAACCACAAGCGATATGCTTGCAGAAGCTAACAACCCAGGAGATGCAACTTATCCAAAGATCATTGATATTTTGTTCCAAGCTGCATTTGCCATGATAACGGCAGCTATTATCGGCGGTTCTTTGGCAGGCCGTATGAAATTCGGAGCATTCTTAACCTTTGTTACCGTATGGATCTTAGTAATCTATGCTCCTTTGGCTCACATGGTTTGGGGCGGAGACGGCAGCTTCATTGGTGATACCATTGGTGCTCTTGACTTTGCTGGTGGCGATGTTGTCCATATCAGTTCTGGTTTGACCGGCCTTGTATTGTGCTTGCTCTTAGGTAAGCGTCGTGGATTTGGTTCAGTAAACCACAGACCACACAACGTTCCATTCGTCGTACTTGGCGCAACTCTTCTTTGGTTTGGATGGTTCGGCTTCAACGGCGGTTCTGAATTTGCCGCTGACGGTGTTGCGGGCTTAGCAATTCTTAATACGGTAGTTGCCTCAGGTGCTGCAATGATTTCTTGGATGATCGTTGAATCAGTAAAGACCGGAAAGCCAACCCTCGTTGGTGCTGCAACTGGTTTGGTAGCAGGCTTGGTTGTAATTACCCCTGCAGCAGGTTTTGTTGAGCCATGGGCTGCACTCATCATGGGTCTTATCGTTTCACCAATTTGCTACTTTGCAATCTCGTTCTTGAAGGCAAAGATTGGTTACGACGACGCACTCGATGCTTTTGGTTGCCATGCAGTTGGCGGTATTGTTGGTGGTATCCTTACCGGTCTCTTCTGTGTACCAGAGCTTTCCTGGACTGATTTTGGAGGTTTGTTCTACACCGGCGATCCTTCGCTTCTTGTTTCGCAATTACTTGGTATCTTAGTAACCGTAGTATTTGTTGCCGTAGGTGCTTTGGTTATCGGTCTTATCGTCAAGGCAATCTTTAAGGGCACGTTGCGCGTAAGCAAAGACAACGAAGCACGTGGTCTTGACATTACCGAGCACAATGAATCTGCATACCCTGCATTTATCGGACTTGACTAGGAAACTACAGGAAGGAGTGAAGTAACATGAAGCGCATCGTAGCAATTGTAAGACCTCAAAAGCTTGAACCACTCAAGGAAGCTCTATTTGAAGCCCATGTTTCTGGAATGACAATCTCCCAAGTAAACGGATGTGGCAATCAGCATGGTTGGAAAGAGTATTTTCGTGGAAGCGAAGTTCTCCTCAACATGGTTCCTAAAGTAAAATTCGAAATCATTATCGAAGATGCCCGTGTTGATGAGATTGTAGATACTATCTGCGAAGTTGCACGTACGGGCGAAGTGGGAGATGGAAAGATCTTTATTTCTCCGGTAGAAGGAGTAGTAAGAATTAGGACTGGCGAGCGTGACGGTGAGGCGGTTTAGCTTCTAACCTCCTAAATAAAATACATAATGGTTTTCGCGCAGAAGACCATTGATAAAGAAGGGCTCAGAATATGGGCTCTTCTTTTGTTGGTAGGCAGATTTAAGATTCTTAGGAATTTGGATCAAGAGTTTTTATAGAGCCTTGCAATACATGGTATAGTGAAAAATCTAGTAAAAAATTAAGGAAAGGATCGCGAGATGACACGCAAAATCGCAATATTTGATACTACATTGCGCGATGGTGAGCAATCACCGGGGGCATCAATGAACTCTGAGGAGAAGTTGGTTATCACGCGACAGCTACTACGTTTAGGAGTAGACGTTATTGAAGCTGGCTTTCCTGTTTCTTCTCCGGGAGACTTCAAAAGTGTACAGCAGATTGCTGACGAAGTAGGGGATCAAGCTATTGTTTGTGCGTTAACTCGTGCAGTTGAAAAGGATATCGATTCCGCAGCTGATGCGCTTTCTAACTGCAAGCGCCCTCGTATTCATACAGGCATTGGTGTTTCCCACAGTCATATTTATGACAAGCTTCGCACCACACCTGAAGTTATTATTGAACGCGCCGTTCATGCGGTTAAGTATGCTAAAAAATACTGCGAAGATATTGAATTCTATGCAGAAGATGCAGGTCGCTCAGACTATGAATTCTTGGCTAAGGTATGCAAAGCTGTTATTGATGCGGGCGCTACCGTCATCAACATTCCTGATACCACCGGATACTCTCTTCCAGAAGAATTTGGACGTCGTATTCGCTTCTTGATGGAAAACGTAACCAATATTGACAAGGCTACCATTTCAGTTCATTGTCACAATGACCTTGGCATGGCTACTGCTCTTTCTTTGGCTGGTATTGCAAATGGCGCAGGTCAGGTTGAGTGTACCATCAATGGCTTGGGTGAGCGTGCTGGTAATACTGCTATGGAAGAAGTAACCATGGCAATTAAGATGCATGGCGAAGAACTTGATGCTCATACTGACATCAATACCAGAGAATTCGTACGTGCTTCTCGTTTGGTTTCATCTATTACCGGCTTTTTGGTTCAGCCTAATAAAGCTATCGTGGGTGCTAATGCATTCGCTCATTCTTCAGGTATTCACCAGGATGGCGTTATCAAGTCGCGTGACACCTACGAAATTATTGATCCTGCTGAAGTAGGCGCTGGTCAGAGTTCCATTGTTTTGTCTGCTCGTTCTGGTCGTGCTGCGCTTCGTCATCGTCTTGAGGCACTTGGGTATCACATTGAAGGCCAGGCTTTCGAAGACTTGCATACCGCATTCTTGGATTTGGCTGACAAAAAGAAGGAAGTCTACGACGAAGACCTTCAGTCTCTTGTTGGTGAACAGGACAGAATTTCTACGGCTCGCTATACGCTGGTTTCTGTTCAAATTTCCTGCGGTCAACCGTTGATTCCTACGGCTACCGTTACGCTTCGTGATGCTAATGACAACGAATTCGTTGCTTGCTCTACCGGCACCGGTCCAGTTGATGCTTTGTATAAGGCTGTTAATCAGATTGTTGATATCAAAAATGATCTTACTGAATTTGCAGTTCAAAGCGTTACCCGCGGTATTGACGCTTTGGGCGAAGTCACCATTCGTGTTACTGCCGATGATGGTGAAGTCTTTACCGGCCGTGGCGCAGACGGTGACATCATTGTTTCTTCTGCAAAGGCTTACCTCAATGCTTTGAACCGTCTTATCTTGAGCAGGGAAAAATAATCGGTGTTTTGCCTAGACTGTGGAACAAAGATTTCTGATTCTGATGAAGCATGCCCTAATTGTGGGCTTAAGCGATCCGAAATGCTTGAGCGCCTTGCTCAAGCCCAGGAAATGGTTGCTTATGCCGAAACAATAGGGCCTGCTTCTACGCAGAAAATGCCTCCGGTGCCAGAGCGTATATATACTGACAAGGATGGCAATGTCTTTCGTCCAGAAGAAAAAATAGATGTTTCAAAACATGTGAAAGCGCGCGAAACCTTAGGTGAGCTCCCTCAGATTGGTGACGATGACCCATTTCTTACCATGCCTATTAAAAAGGTTGTTTCAGATAAAGGGGAAGTGGTTGCTGATGCTGACAAAGAGCAGAAGGTTTTCTTACAAAATCAAATCAAGCAACCGTTTTGGACTGCTCCTAAAGTTTTGATTCTCATTATTTTGATTATTTTGGTAATCGTTGGTTGCGCTTGGTTTTTCTTTCACTGATAAGAGCCTTGTGCCAGCCATATATGGAGTTTGCCCTTTGGAAAAACATTGAGCTAGTTTTGCAGAAAAAAATATGTTATAAAAGGTATGCATCACAAGGTGTAAATACTTTCGTTTGTTGAGGAAGTGGGCTTTTTGTCCGCTTCTTTTCTTTCTAAGGCAAAAGGAGGGAAATGTTAACTGGTAAGGAATTAAAGCTATTTAATGCGCTCTCGCCCTATGCGAGTGAAAACAATATAGAAATTGTTACCGTGGAAGTTGTGGGTTCAAAAAAGGCTCCAACTATTCGTGTCTTTATAGATTGCGTTGGGGGAGTTGGCTTTGACGAGCTTTCTTCTGCTCAGTCATGGATCAATGATGTTATGGATGAGCTGGATCCTTTTCCGGGTGCTTATACCTTAGAAGTTTCCTCTCCGGGAATTGATAGGCCTTTGCGCTCGCTTGAGCATTTCCAGCGTTTTGCGGGTGAGAAAGTATTTTTGCAGTTGTCTTCGGCTATTGACGGAAGGGCTCGTTGGACGGGTCTTTTAAAGGGCGTAGAAGATGATTGCGTTTTGATAGAAATTGATGGTGACGTGAAGTCACTTCCGTATAAGCAAATTAAGAAAGCCCACGTTATTGGGGCAGTGGATTTTAGTGCGTAGAAAGGATCAGTATGGCAACTTCTGAACTGATCGAGGCATTGCAGGCCTTGGCTCATGAAAGAAAAATTGATGAATTCTATTTGATTGAGCGCCTTGAGGCATCTTTAGCAAAAAGCTATCAAAATATTTTGGATTTAGAGTATGATGCGCGCGTCATCATTGATCGCAATACTGGTCGAATTTATGTCTATGAACTTGTTCCTGTGGGAGAACCTGATGAAGAGACAGGCGAATATACTGAATTTGAAGAGCGCGACGTTACGCCAAAGGATGTAAGTCGCACCGCTGCTCAAAATGCTAAAAACGTTATTGCTTCAATTGTTCGTGAAGCAGGGCGCCAGTCTATTTATGAAGAGTTTTCTGATAGGGTAGGTGACTTGGTAACGGGTACTGTTCTTCAAGGCACGCCAGATTTTACTATCATTAAAATTCGCGAAGGTGTAGAAGCAGAATTGCCTCACTATGATCTCAAGCGTTATCCTGATGAGCGTAATGAGCGTCCTCATAATGAGCACTATCGTCACAACCAGCGTCTCAAAACGCTTATTGTTGAAGTAAGAGATCCAAGTGCTGAGACCCCTCGTGGCAGAGGAGAACACGCAAGACCACCTATCGTGGTTTCTCGTACTCATCCTGATTTGATTCGTCGTTTGTTTGAAATTGAAGTTCCAGAAATTTACGACGGCTTGGTAGAAATCAAGTCAATCGCTCGTGAGCCAGGAGAGCGTTCCAAGATTGCGGTTGCTTCAAGAGAGGCAAATCTTGATCCGGTTGGCGCTTGTGTCGGCCCTAAGGGTTCTCGTGTTCGCATGGTAGTTGAGGGTCTTCGCAATGAACGCGTTGACGTAATTCAGTGGGACGAAGATCCTGCCGTTTATGTTTCAAATGCGCTCTCACCTGCACGCGTAACGCGCGTTGATATTGATGAAGAGAACAATTATGCAACTATTATTGTTCCTGATGATCAGCTTTCTTTAGCTATTGGTAAAGAGGGTCAAAACGCACGTTTGGCTGCTCGTTTGACCGGCTGGCATATTGATATCAAGAGTGCTTCTTTTGCAGGAGAGCCTTTGATCGATGATGATTTCCTCATTGACGAAGAAGACTTTGATGAGGCAGAAGATGGTCTTTGTGCCTATGTTGCCGAAGATGGCACCCGTTGTCGTAACCATGCGCGTGATGGATATCGCTATTGCGGAATTCATTCTGATCTTGAGGAAGAGTAGATCGTTTTTCCATGGCTGGGCAAACAAAACAAAGAACTTGTATCATATGCAGGAAGCAAAGCTCTAAAAATGAATTTTTAAGAGTAGTAAGAACGCCTGAGGGCACGGTTGAATATGATCCTTCGGGCAGAGCCAATGGCCGTGGTGCTTATTTATGCAGTGTTAACTGTTTTGAGAAGGCAGTTTCCACACGACGCTTGGAAAGCGCGTTGCGTGTGAAAATGAATAAGGAAGATTATGAGCGTGTTGCTGATCAGTTAGTATCCGCTCTTAGTGGAGAAAGAAAGTAGACGAGGAGAACTATATGGCCGGCATGCGTGTACATGAGTTGGCTAAGGAATTTGACATGACCAGCAAGGAGCTTCTAAGCCGTCTTGCTGAAATGAAAATTCCTGCTAAAAGTCATGCGAGCATTTTGCAGGATGCTTACGTAGAGAAGGTTCGCAAAAACCTTGCTCCTGAAATTAAAGAGCGAGCAGGTAAACTTGAGGACGAAGAAGCAAAACAGCTTGCAGAAGAAAAAGCGAAAAAAGCTAAGAAAGAAGCTGACGAGCAAGCCGCTCGTCGCGCCGCTGTTGAGCAGGAACGTAAAGCTCGTAGCGAAGAGCGCGCATGGCGTGAAAGCCATGGCAAAGAAGGATTTGCTGGTCGTAAGAAGAGCGAATCTGAAGATGAAGCTAAACCTAAAAAGAAAATCTCCTCGTCTCCTTATGAAAGTTTAGCTTCTCAAATAGAGCGCGAACGTGAGCGAGTAGAGCGCGAAAAAGCTGAGGCTCGTGAACGTGCTCGTGCAAAAGCACGCGCTGCAGAGGTTGCAAAGAAGCAGGCAGTTGAAGAAGCGCTCCACGCACGCAACAAAAAAGCTCCTGCTCCAAAACCTGAAAAGAAGACTACAAAGGTTGCGCCTAAATCCTCGTCGCGTGATTTCTCTTCTTTGCTTTCTCAGATTCAAAATGAACAACAGCGCTTAGATACCCAGCGCCAGGAAAATGCTAATAAAAAGAAGAATCAGCGCAATGCGCAAAAAGGTGGAAAGAAACAGCGCAAAGGCTTTGAGCCAATTGTTCCTGAATTGGAAGTAGAACAGCCCAAGACTGAAGACCGCTATACGCAAATGGCGGTTCAGGCTGAAAAATTGCAGCGCGATAAAGTTTTGGCAGAAGCACGCGCTGCCGTAGAGGCTGCTTCTCATGATGGTCAAGGCCGTCGTAAGAAGCGTAAGGAAAAGCGTGAGGCTGAAGCACGTGAGCGCGCAGAAATGGAAGCACTTGAAAAGGGCTTAGATCCATCATTGGTTTTGGATGACTCTGTTGTAGAAATTGCTCAGGGCTCAACCGTTGCCCAGTTTGCTGAAGCACTTGAAGTTTCGCCTAATGACATTGTTAAGCGTCTGTTCATGCTTGGCCAAGCGCTTACGCTTACCCAGTCCATGTCTGATGATCTCATTGAGCTCATTGCAGATGACTTAGGACGTAAGGTTCGCGTTGTTTCTCCTGAAGAGGAATTTGCAGTTGTCTATCATGATTCCGAAGAAGACCTCAAGCCTCGTCCTCCGGTAGTTACTGTTATGGGTCACGTTGACCATGGTAAAACATCCCTTTTGGACGCTATCAGAAATTCGGGCGTTGCTGACAAAGAGGCGGGTGGCATTACCCAGCACATCGGCGCTTCAGTGGTAAATATCAATGGTCGCCAGATTACCTTTATTGATACCCCTGGTCACGAAGCATTTACTGCTATGCGTGCTCGTGGTGCTCAGGTTACTGACGTAATTGTTTTGGTTGTTGCAGCTGATGACGGCGTTATGCCTCAGACTATTGAGGCTATCAACCATGCAAATGCTGCAGGGGTTCCTATTGTTGTTGCGGTAAACAAGATTGATAAGCCGGGCGCTACGCCTGATCGTGTTCGTCAAGAACTTACCGAACACGGAATCATTCCTGAAGAGTGGGGCGGACAGAATATGTTCGTTGATGTTTCCGCTCGTCAGAACTTGCATATTGATGACTTGCTTGAAACCATTTTGCTTCAAGCAGACGTTCTTGAGCTTAAGGCTAATCCTGATGCTCCTGCTTCAGGATTCGTTATTGAAGCAAATCTTGATAAAGGCAGAGGTCCGGTTGCTACTGTGCTTATTGACCGCGGTACGCTTCACACAGGAGATGTGATTGTTGCGGGTACTTCCTATGGTAAGGTTCGCGCGCTTATTAATCCTCGTGGTAACAATGTTAAAGAAGCTCGTCCGGCTGACCCAGTAGAGATTCTTGGTTTGAATTCTGTTCCTACCGCAGGTGACGAATTCCGCGTATTCGAAGATGAGCGCGACGCTCGTCGTTTGGCTGAAGAGCGCGCACTTCGTGCTCGTTTGGCTAAGCAGGAATCTCGTTCGCATATGAACCTTGATGACTTATTTGCACGCATTGAAGAGGGTAAGACTACTGATCTTAATTTGGTTGTTAAGGCCGACGTTGGTGGTTCTATTGAAGCTTTGAGAGATGCCTTCTCTAAGATGGATCAGTCTGAGGTTAAGATCAACATCATCCATGCTGCGGTTGGTGGAATCACCGAAACTGACGTAACCTTGGCAGCTGCATCTGATGCAATCATCATTGGCTTTAATGTTCGCCCAACGGGTAAGACCAGAGAAGTTGCTGAGCGCGAAAAGGTAGATATCAGATTGTATCGCGTTATCTATCAGGCAATCGAAGACATCAATGCTGCACGTGTTGGCCTGCTTTCTCCTGATATTGTTGAAGAAGACACCGGTATTGCTGAAGTACGTGAAACCTTCAAGGTTCCTAAGGTTGGCACCATTGCTGGTTGCTATATCACTGAAGGCGAAATTTCACGCGATGATAGCGTTCGTATTGTTCGTGACGGTACGGTTATCTATGAAGGTGTTATTGCAAGTTTGCGTCGTTTCAAGGATGACGTTAAGTCAGTCGCTCGTGGATACGAATGTGGTATTGGCATCGACGGCTACCAGGACATCAAGATTGGTGACACCATTGAGGGCTACCATACCGTTGAAGTTGAGAGAACTGAGTAAATTATGAAGCAAGGATCTTCAAGTAGACGCGTTAACGAACAAGCTCGCGAGGTTATAGCCAACATCATTTTATTTGAAATGACTGACCCTCGGTTGGACATGATTACCATCACAGGGTGTGAGGTAAGCTTTGATAGAAGCGTTGCTAACGTTTTCTATACTGCAGAAAAGGATCGCTACGTTGAAGTGGCTACTGCACTCAATTCTGCGGCCGGGCGCGTGCGTTCTTTGATGGCAAAACAGCTTTCATGGAGAGTAGCTCCCGAGCTTCGGTTCATGCTTGACCCTAGCGTTGACGAAGCTGAGCGCATTGCAGGAGCTCTTGCACGTGAAGAACAACGCTTAAAGGAATAGACCATGCTTACCCCTCAAAGTAATACTACCTTGACCGAAATCGCCCAACGTCTGAATGAATTTCAGACGTTTGCGATTTGTGGGCATGTTAATCCTGATGGCGACTGTCTTGGCTCACAGCTTGCGCTCTATCATGCGTTAGTCTCAAAGGGTAAAGACGTTGTTTGCTTGCTTGCCAAAGATGATCCGCTTAGCGAAGACTTTATGTTTCTTCCAGGAATTGAAACCATGATTCCTGCCCAGGAATATACGGATACACCCGATGTTTTTATTGCCGTTGATGTTCCTACGCGTGAGCGAATGAAAGATGCAGCGCCCTGCGCTGAGCGCACAGCTTTTACCATCACCATTGATCATCATGTTAATCCAGAAGCAGTTTCACTTCTTAACTATGTAGACCCTGATTCTCCTTCGGCTAGTTTGCTGATATGGAAGCTTGTAAAGGAAATGGACGCTCAATCGCAAGAAGTTGCCCTGTGCGCTTTAACAGGGCTGATCACCGACACCGGGCGCTTCTCATTTCAAAATACAACCCCAGAAGCCTTCATTGTAGCAGCTGAGATGGTAGAGATGGGCGCTTCTTTATCACTTATTTCTAATGAAGTTTTCCAAAGCAGGTCATTGCCTTCTTTGCTTTTGGAGCGCATTGTTTTAGATAGGCTTTCCTTATCTTGTGACGGTAAGTTTTCATGTTCCTACCTTTCACTTGAAGATTTTGAAACCTGCAAGGCAACTAAGGCAGACGCTGAAGTTCTTATTGATACCTTGCGTGGCATTAGAGGCGTTCAGGTTGCACTCATTCTTAAAGAAAGCACTGACAATGAGGTGCGCGGTAGCTTGCGGGCTAAAGATGATACCGATGTCTCAGTGGTCGCACGTCTCTATGACGGGGGCGGGCACAAGGCAGCTGCAGGCTTTACCTTCAAAGGATCGCTTGATGAGGCAGTGGCCGAGGTGCCAGAAGCGGTACGCAAATATTGCTTTGGCTTGGAGGAATAAGCACTATGGCTCGCCGAGGATCTTCGGGTCTTTCTCGTATAGTTGCAATAGACAAGCCCGTTGGCATGTCATCACATGACGTGGTCAATAAGGTGCGCAATGTTTATCAAGAGCGCCGAGTGGGGCATTCCGGCACACTTGACCCTTTGGCTAGTGGCGTGCTTACGGTATGCGTCGGTCCTGCTACGCGCCTCAATTCCTATTTGGTTGATCACGATAAAACTTATGAAGTTGAAATAGAGCTGGGTGCTGCCACTACTACTGATGATAAAGAAGGTCAGGTCATAAGCCAGGGCGCCATGAAGGATGAATACTTTGATCCTTCGTTTGCACGCGAAAAGATAGCTTCCCTAAAGGGAGCGCGCAAGCAAATTCCGCCTGCCTATTCGGCTATTAAAGTTAATGGCCAAAAGGCCTACGACGCTGCGCGCAAGGGCAAAATCATTGACTTAAAACCCCGTGATATCGAAATCTATGACGCTACGTTTGTTGACGTAAGCGAAGTAATTTCTCAAAGTGGCCAGCGCGTTGCGGTCTGGACAGCAAAACTGCATGTTTCAAAGGGCACCTATATTCGCTCAATTGCCCGTGATCTTGGAAATAGCTTGGGCTGTTTCGGCCATGTACGCGCTTTGCGTCGTCTTTCAGTAGGCACGCTTGATATCAGCCAGTGCGTTACGCTGGAGCAACTGCGTGAGGCTCCCAATTTAGCTGTGGTTGATCCTTTGCAACTTCTTAGGGTGCGCTATGCTTTTATTTCTGATAAAAAAGCTTTGGAAAACGGCAACGCTATAAAGGCTGAACAGGTGGCTCTCAATTGTCCTATTGAAGGGGATATTTTTTCAAGTGAATGTTGCACGTCAAGTGTCTATCCTTCAAAAAAGCCTCCCTTAGACAATGAACTCGTTGCTTTTCTTTCTGATAATAGAATTAAAGGTCTTTACCGTTTTTGTGAGTGTGGCAAAATATATAAGCCCTCATGTATTTTTTCTTTAGGAGTAGAACGTGGCTCAGGTTTATAACGTCGACAGTACTTTTGATTATTCTCTTTTTGAAAATTCCTCATGCGCTTTTGGCGTTTTTGATGGCGTTCATACTGGTCATCAATATTTACTGCAATGCGCAAAGGATACCGCCATGGAATGTGGCGGGCTTTCCATTGCCTTGACGTTCAATATTGACCCGGATGAACTCTTTCATGCTGAGCGCCTAAAGAAGCTTATGAGCAATGAGCGCCGAATTGAAACGCTCTCTCAAAGCGGGGTAGATGCGGTTGTCGTGTTGAATTTCAACTATGATTTTGCTGCCTTAAGTCCGCAAGAATTTTTGGACAAAACATTTAAAGGTCATGCACCTTCCCATTTGCATATTGGCCTTGATTTTAAGTTTGGCGCAAAAGCAAGTGGCACCGTTGCAGACCTTGGCGAATGGGGCGCTATCAATAACACCCATATCGATGCGCATAATTTGAAGAGCGCTGACGCAAAGCCTATCACTGCTACGCGCATTAGAAAGCTTTTAGCAAAGCATGAGCTTGATGAAGCTAAGCGTTTGCTTGGTCGTCCTTTCTCAATTCATGAAAAAGTACATGCTGGTAGAGGCGAAGGGGCAGACCTTGGTTTCCAAACAGCAAATTTGATCATGCCATCTAATAGGCAAGTGCTTGCCGAAGGCGTTTATGCTGCCTTTGCTATTGTTGAAGGTAAGCGCTATAAGGCAGCTGTTTCGGTAGGAATATCTCCGGTATTTGCTGAGCGGAGCACTGCTACGTGCGAAGTTCATATCCTTGATTTTTCTTCTAATATCTATGATGAAATAATTGAAGTTGAATTCGTTGAATTTTTGCGCCCTATGATCAAGTTTGAATCTACCGAAGAACTTGTTCGTACCGTTATGTCTAATATCGAATATGTAAGAAATAATCTTGTTATTTAGCGCATCCGGTGTTAGTACGCTCCGCCTTTAAAGAAGCGCTAAAACATAGATATCACCTGAAATTTGGGGCTAGCTAGCGCGTATTTCGCTTGTTTATTTTAGCTTTTGCGTGCTTTAACTTAAAACTAAAGGTAGCTCACCTATTTCTATTTATTTTTTGAAACTTTTGTAAAAATTATCTACTACAATAGCAAATTGTTGAATTTGGGGCAGGCCTAGGTTCGCTTGGGCTTGCTTGCTTATTTACAACAGAATTACCCGCTTCAGAAAAGGAGGAAATAGTGACTACTACAGTCGCGTGGATGGCTCCCATTTGTGCCGTTATTGGCATTCTTGTGGCAGCGTATCTTGGCTCTTGGGTTCTTAAGCAAGACCCAGGTCCTGACAAGATGAACAATATTTCACTCAAGATTCAGCAAGGTGCAAAAGCATTTTTGATGAGTGAATATAAGCTCCTTGTCATCTTCATGATCATCGTTGCAATTGTTATGGGTGTGGCTCTTTCACCTATTACTGCTGCAGCATTTGTTACCGGTGGCATCCTCTCAGCAGCTGCTGGTTATGTGGGCATGCATGTTGCAACCCGTGCTAATACGCGTACCGCACACGCTGCAGAAGAATCTCTTGCCAAGGCACTCAATATCTCATTCAAGAGTGGTTTGACCATGGGATTATGCGTTGCATCGTTTGCTTTGCTTGGCCTTTCTTTATGGCTCATTCTTTTGGTATTTGGTGTTAATACCATTGACCTTATGCATGAAAATATTGGCATGGTTGAAGGCTTTGCAACGGGTGCTTCTGCTGTTGCTTTGTTTGCCCGTGTTGGTGGCGGTATTTATACCAAAGCTGCAGACGTTGGTGCAGACTTGGTAGGTAAAGTTGAAGCTGGCATCCCTGAGGACGACCCTCGTAACCCTGCAACAATCGCTGACAACGTTGGCGACAACGTAGGTGACGTTGCTGGCATGGGTGCTGACCTTTTCGAATCCTATACCGGTTCAATCTTGGCACCAACCATTTTGGCGGTAACCTTTGCATCCTTGGGCTACTTTGGTGGCATGGGAAGCATTGATATGGTATGGGCTATTGTTGTTCCTGTCCTTATTGCTGCTTGCGGTATTATCACTTCTGTAATTGGTCTTTTTGCAGTTCGCACCAAGGAAGGTGCTGAGCTTCATAAGGCACTTAACCGTGGTACCTATTTGGCTGCTGGCATTGAGATCCTCTGCATTTTGGCAATCTTTTTGTTGTGGAACAGCCAGAGCCCATCTAATGCTCCTATTTGGCTCTTCGGTTCAGTTCTCTGCGGTTTGGTTGCTGGTCTTTTGATTGGTCGTACTACTGAGTACTTCTGTTCGGATGCTTATAAACCAGTTCATGATATTGCTGAAGCATCAGAGACTGGTCCTGCTACTAATATCATTCAGGGACTTTCAACTGGTATGCTTTCTACCATTATCCCTATCATCTTGATTGCTTTTGCTATCATTGGCGCTTATACATTTGGCAATATGGCATTCCCTGCTGTTGATACTGCTGGTGGCATTGCTGCTGGTCTTTTGGGCGTTGCTCTTGCTGCAACGGGCATGTTGTCAAACACCGCAATTACCATTGGTGTTGATGCTTACGGCCCTGTAGCAGACAACGCTGGCGGTATTGCTGAGATGGCTGGCCTTCCTGAAGAAGTTCGCGATCGTACCGACGAACTTGATGCTGTTGGTAACACCACTGCTGCTATTGCAAAGGGCTTTGCAATTTCTTCTGCTGGTCTTTCGGCTATTTCGTTGTTTGTATCATTCCAGGCAACTATGCATCACTCTTTGCCTAACTTCGAACTTACGCTCACTGACCCAATGATTATCGCTGGTATCTTCTTGGGCGCAATGATTCCATTCATGTTTGCGGCTATTACCATGGGCGCTGTTTCTCAGGCAGCCCATGCAATGGTTGAAGAGGTTCGTCGTCAGTTCCGCGAAATCAAAGGCATCATGGAATACGAAGCAGAACCTGAATATGACAAGTGCGTTGGAATTTCTACCAATGCTGCTTTGCATAAGATGATGCTTCCTGGCATTTTGGCAATTGTTATTCCTATCGTTATTGGTTGCTTGAACCCTGCAATGTTGGGTGGCTTCCTTGCTGGTGCAGTTGCTACTGGTATGTTGATGGCTATCTTTATGTCAAATGCTGGTGGTGCTTGGGATAACGCTAAGAAGTACATCGAAAAAGGTGCTCATGGCGGAAAAGGATCCGATGCTCATCACGCTGCGGTTGTAGGTGACACCGTTGGTGACCCATTCAAGGATACCTCTGGCCCTTCAATGAACATTTTGATCAACTTGATGACTATCGTATCTCTTACGTTCTCACCATTGTTCATCATGGTTCAAACTTTGCTCTAATCCGCTTTGCTTCATAGCTGATAGAGTTTTTGAGAAACGCCTTCTCTTGCTTTAAGGGAAGGCGTTTTTTTGTATATTTAGCTTGCTCCTTTGTATTCTAGGTATGCCTGCACGAGTTATACATGGATATGCTCAGTGTTTCTTGTTTTTAGGGCAAATCAGAAATAGCCGGATCCAGTAATTCGTACTTAGGGCAAATCAGAAATGGTTAAGACGAGAAGCACTCAGCGTTTTCAAACTTCTTCTTG
>CAVABR010000054.1:0-18071 GCA_963586955.1 bacterium | reverse complement strand
TTGAGGCGGTTCAAAAGCCCACCTTGGTTTTGGCTCCCAACAAAACTTTGGCAGCCCAGCTTGCAGCAGAGCTTAAAGATTTCTTCCCCAACAATGCGGTTGTATATTTCGTTTCTTACTATGACTACTATCAGCCAGAAGCCTACGTGCCAACCACCGACACCTTCATTGAGAAGGACGCTTCCATCAATGAAGAGGTAGAAAAACTGCGCCACGCTGCAACAGCAGCACTTCTTTCTCGGCGCGATGTTATTGTGGTGGCTTCCGTTTCCTGCATTTACGGCATTGGTTCCCCTATGGAATATGCCGGCATGGCCGTTTTCCTTGATAAGAGCGTTGAGCAGGACCGCGACGAACTTATCAGTAAGCTTATTGACATCCAATATGATCGCAATGATTATGACCTTCAGCGCGGAACGTTTCGGGTAAGGGGAGACGCTATTGATATCTTTCCTCCCTATGCGGATAACCCCTTAAGAGTTGAATTCTGGGGGGACGAAATTGAAGAGCTCAAAGAAATAGATAAAGTAACCGGAGAAGAGCTTAATACCTATGAGGCGCTTCCTATTTGGCCTGCTTCACACTATGTTGCAGCGCGTCCAGCCCTTGAGCGCGCTATTCATACCATCCAGGATGAATTGCGTGAGCGCCTAACTGAATTTAGAGAAGAAGGCAAACTCTTAGAGGCTCAGCGTCTTGAAATGAGAACGTCGTATGATCTTGAGATGATTGAGACCATGGGTTTTTGTTCAGGCATCGAAAACTATTCGCGTCATTTAGATGGTAGGCAGCCGGGGGAGCCACCGTATACGCTCATTGACTATTTTCCTGATGATTTTCTGTGCTTCATTGATGAGAGTCACGTTACCGTTCCGCAGATCAGAGGCATGCATGAAGGGGATAGGTCTCGAAAAATTACGCTGTCAGAACACGGCTTCAGACTTCCGTCTTGTCTTGATAATCGTCCCTTGCGCTTTGATGAATTCGAAGAAAAAATCCCGCAATTTGTCTATGTATCTGCAACACCGGGCGACTACGAAGAGCGCGTAAGCGAAAAAGTTGTTGAGCAAATCATTAGACCTACTGGATTGCTTGATCCGCTTATTACGGTAAAACCAACAGCCTCTCAGATTGATGACATTATTGATTGTTCGAAAGAGCGCGCAAAGAAAAATGAGCGTGTGCTTATCACTACGTTGACCAAGCGTATGGCTGAAGACCTTACGGATCATTTGCTTGATCAGGGGGTTCGCGCTCGTTATATGCATTCAGATATTGGGACGTTAGAGCGCGTAGAAATTCTTCGTGATCTTCGCAAAGGCGAATTTGATGTTTTGGTTGGCATTAACCTTTTACGTGAAGGTTTGGACTTGCCCGAAGTGTCACTGGTGGCCATTCTTGACGCGGACAAAGAGGGCTTCTTAAGAAACTATCGTTCGCTTATTCAGACTATCGGTCGCGCTGCAAGAAACAGCAAAGGCGAAGTATTTATGTATGCCGACAAAATTACCGATTCAATGAAAAAGGCGCTTGATGAAACAAAGCGTCGTCGTGATTTGCAGATTGCCTTTAATGAGGAGCATCACATAACCCCTCAGACGGTCAAAAAGGGCATCAGTGATATTACTGACTATCTTGACAGTGATGAGACCGCACAGCCCGCAGACGAAGTCAACAAGATGCTTGCGGATGCTTCAAGAAGCGAAGTCTTGCGCATAATTGCCTCGTTGGAAGAAGCCATGATTGAAGCATCGGGGGCGATGGATTTTGAGAAGGCTGCTTCTTTGCGTGATCAGGTGGTAAAGCTTAGAGGTCAGCTTGAAGGTAGAAGCGAAGAAGACATCTTGGGTGATCTTAAGAAAACCGCGCGAAAGGGCTCTCAGTACGGCAGAAGAAAAAAGCATTAAGCGCCCTGCTTGCACCCGGTCTCTTTGCTCGCTGTAAGTAAGCCGGGACGGATCCTTGATCTTTTTTGTTCTGTTGCTCTGCTCGCATTTGATCTCTGTTGTTGTGTCGCCCCGTTGCTCAGCCCGTATTTTATCTCTTTGAGCTCCTTAAAACACAATCACGCTTATGAGATAAACAACGAAACAAGAATCCCCTTGCTTTAGCCATGGGGAGTGTCAAGAGATAAAACTCACAAGCGATTCAAAGGCCTATTGGTTTTCTCTTCGGTATAATTGCTCTATCAAGAAGGGAATATTATGACAGAAAAAAAGCCATCTAAGAGTGAAGTTGATTCCTCTGCCGTTGAAGTACCAAATAACCAAGAGCAAGAAACCGCCCAGGCGCGAGATGCTGAGCAGATTCAGAACAAAGAGCAAGTGCAAGGTGAAGAGCAAGTGCAAACAAGTGAGCAAGGCACAAAGCAAGCACCAACAAGTGAGCAAGATGCCGGACAAGCTCAAGCGAACAGGCAAGGCGCAAAACAGACCCAGGCAAGCGAAGAAGGCGCGGGTCATATGCAAGAAAAAAATTCTGCGCAAGAGCCCAATCAAGCTAAGGATGCTTCAGAAGAGCAAGACTCAGAGGAAGATACTGAGCAAAATCCTGATTCTGAAGGTATATCACTTTCTGACTACATTCATAATCTACCTTCTAAAACCAAGAAGCGCATCATCAGGGGCGTGGAGATTACCCTTGGTATCATTGCAGTCATTTTGATTATCTGTTGCATTTTTGCGCTTTTGTCTAATGGTGAAACCGTACAAGCGCGCGTGAACTGCCCTGATTGGACCAGTTCTGCATCAAAGACCGAACTTGCGTTGTACAACTATGACGCTAAAGAGGTGCTCACCGATGGAGACCCTTCTAATGACCCTCAGCCAAAAATCATCACAAGGATCCAGCCCAATGAAGATAAGGTTCTCAATGACATCATCTCAAGCGGAACCTATACCATTGCGGTTTATACCACGCCGGTTTTAGAAGATGGAACAACATTTAAAACCCCCGAACCTCAGGTTATAGAGTTTAAGGGTGAATCCCTCAAAGTGGAATTCAACCTTGAGAAAAATTAAAAGTTTCAGAGCGAGGGATCGAAGGCGAATGGTGGCTTTCGATCCCTCGGCTAGCTCTGGCTAGGATTTTGATTGCTTTCGGCTTTTTGCATACAGTCTTTTCGATTTCCGCTTTCGGCTTCTTGCGTACAGCCCTTGGGCGCGGTTTGTTGCGTTCGGATTCCTGCTCTACGCCCAGACCCAAAAATCAGAAAGTCATAAAGAAGGGCATCAGGCATCTGGCATCGGGCAACAGACATATAGGACAAAAAAGAACCGAAAGTCAAACTTTCGGTTCTTGAATTTACTGGTAGCCTCGACCGGATTCGAACCGGCGATCTCCGCCTTGAGAGGGCGGCGTCCTAAACCGCTAGACGACGAGGCCATATGTATTTGGCTGGGGTGGAAGGAGTCGAACCCTCACATACGGTACCAGAAACCGCTGTCCTACCATTAGACGACACCCCAATGCGTAACCGTTGCTTTGGTTGTAGCGCGAGTTGTTATATTAGTGATTTTGTTTTCAATAGTCAAGCCTTAGCGCAAAAATAATTATTCAAATTTGACAGAATCTATTTATTTCTAATCACTTTCTACCTAAAAAATTATCCGTTTAGGGCTTTGATGTGGGCTTTTGTAAGTGATGCTATACAATTTATGCATACCCACTTTCCTCAACATTTTAGTTAGGTCTCTTTGTAGGAGACTATATGATTACATATGGTAAAGATGAATGTATCAAGGGAAGAAAACCCTCTAATTTATCAAGCTTGGCACTCCTTTCTCGTACACGTCTTATTGAGAACATGAGAAATGAGCCTTTGGCAGTCAAAATCATTGAAGCCCCCGCTTTCTATGGAAAAACCACGTTGGCATATCAATACATAAACAGTCTTGCCCCTGAGAAAAAGATAGATTGGGTTGATGCAAGTCAAAAGGCGTTTCTAAGAGCGCTCTCTACTAAAGAATTATTGCGGAGCCTTTGCCTTTCACTGGGAGCCTTTGATGTTATTGTTTTTGACGCACTTCCTAAGTTAGACATTCAATCTTCGCGTGTCTTTTCCTTTTTGGTTTCCTATCTAGTCAAACAACAATGCGAAATCATCGTGACAAGCCGTGAAACGCCCGATATTTCCTTGCCCGATAGTTCGCTTCTTCGCTTAAATGTTCAAGATTTATTGCTTGATGGGGCAGAATTGGCGGAAGCAAAGCGGTGTTTCAGCTTGCCTGACGCTCAGTTTGCAAAGTTTGAAACCATACCCTTTGTATCATTCCATGCCAGCAAGAATATAAATACCTTTGCTTCCTACATAACGGGAAGAACAAATCAAAATAGTCTCTTATTATTCGAAGTGTTTGTGCTTTGTTTCCGTCAGGGAAGTAAAGCAGAACTCTCAGCGCTCTTTTGCGAAGAATTTGTCCAGCAATTTTCTTGTGTCGCACACGCGCTTCCTCACTGTGGTCTCAACCTTGATTTTTCTACCTTTGAGGCGCTTTCGTTATCGCTGTATGACCGCTGTAATTTGTTGCAGAAAAATTTGGCGGAGTTTGTTTCAGTTTCTTTATGTGCAAACGCAGAGGAGTTTCTCAAAAAGATGATTGATCTTTTGGTCAAACTTGAACAATTCACCTTCGCTCTTTTAATTACGAAAAATCTCTTGTCCGCTGACCAACAGCTCGATATCTTCCAAAATTATGGTCGTCTTTGCGTGCGCCAAGGCTATTCAAAAGAACTGGTTGAAATTGTTGAGCAAATGGGCGAAGGAAAGCTGCAAAGTGAAATTGATCTACTCTGTTATGCACAAGCCTTAAGTGATATAGACAACAAAGAGTATTGCAATTTGGTATTGACGCGCGTAGGGGATTTGTATCGCAAAAACCAGCCGGAACTTCCTTCGCTTTCAGAAGCCACAGCCAAAGATTTTTCCATTGATGTCCTTGGTGGCTTTAAGATAACGCGCTCAGGCGAGCCGTTTCCTGCGAAGGGCTCAGTTAGAACGAAAGCGCGCATCCTGCTTACCCTTTTGGTGATAAATCACAAACGAGAGCTTTCGCGTAATTGGCTGGGAAGGGTTCTTTGGCCAGACTCAAGCGAAGAAAAGAGTAGGCAGAATTTTTACAACCTGTGGAGCTATACCAGAAAGCTTTTTGAACGCGGTAAAGGAAACTGCCCCTATTTCATCTCTTCGTCTCATTCAATCAGGCTCAATGTGGACTATGTTGACTCTGACGTTTTCAGCCTTGAGAAAATTTGCAACGATCTTCTTAATAGCAGAATGCCCGCACTGGGCTATGCTGATTCGCTTGAATGGATTGAACGAACGTGTTGTAGCTCTCTTTTGCCGGGAAGTAATTGTCCTGAAATATCGGCCCAGAGCAATGTCTTGCGCAATAGGCTCGTGGATGCGCTCATGCTGGCTTCTGAATCATTAACCAAGCAACAAAATGGCCAATTGAGTCTTCGGTTTGTTCAAAAGGCATTCCTGTGCGATAGTTCACGGGAAGATTCGTGCTACGTATTGATGAAAATGTTGATGGCCATGGGGCAGTATTCGAAAGCTATCAATGTCTTTATGCGCCATAAAAACACCATGATTGACAAGTATGGCGTAGAAAATTCAAAACGAGTTTCCCATCTCTATGAAGAGATTTTGAAAGAACTGTCATAAAGCATGTATTCCTCTTTGCAATCATGCTTGGGTAATGCCTAGCTGTGGTAAGGTTAGAACATTATTTTAGAAAGAGTGTGATATGGGTCTTTTTTCAAAATTATTGAGTATGGGCGAAGGAAAGCCTTTAAAGAAATATCAGGCAATCGTTGAGCAAGTCAACAGTTTTGAACCTGAAATGCAAAAGAAATCTGACGAAGAACTCGCCAATATGACCGTGCAGTTTAGAGAGCGTCTTGATAATGGAGAAGATCTTGATGATATCTTGCCCGAGGCGTTTGCGGTTGTACGAGAGGCAAGTTTTAGAACAATTGGCTTGAGACACTTTGATGTTCAGCTTATTGGTGGTATGGCTCTCAATGACGGCAAGATTGCTGAGATGAAAACTGGTGAAGGTAAAACGCTTGTTTCAACTTTGGCAGGATACCTTAACGCTCTTCCAGGAAATAATGTTCACATCGTTACCGTCAATGACTATTTGGCCATGCGCGACAGTGAGTGGATGGGTCAGGTGTATCGCTTTTTGGGAATGAAGGTAGGTCTTATCCAAAATGGTATGAGACCTGATGAAAAAATCCCTCAGTACCAAGCCGACGTTACTTACGGAACAAACTCAGAATTTGGCTTTGACTATCTGCGTGACAACATGGTTGCTCGTGCCGACAGGCGCGTTCAGCGTGGCCATTCTTTTGCCATCGTTGACGAGGTTGACTCCATCCTCATTGACGAGGCGCGTACTCCATTGATTATTTCTGGTGCGGGATACCGTGCAGCAGAAACATACAAGCGCTTTGCTGCCGTAATGCCTTCTCTGAAAGAAGGCGTAGACTTCGAGATGGACGAAGCAAAGAAAACCATCTATACCACCGAAGTTGGTCTTGAAAAAGTTGAGTTCCAGCTGGGAATTGAAGACCTTTACGGTGACCCAGAGGGGCAACTTCCTAATCACTTGCAACAAGCCCTTAAGGCGCAGTTCCTTTTCCATCGTGATATTGATTACGTTGTTGTTAATGGCGAAGTAAAAATTGTTGATGAATTTACCGGCCGTATCATGGAAGGTCGTCGTTATTCTGAAGGCCTTCATCAGGCACTTGAGGCAAAAGAGCATGTTTTGGTTCGTCAAGAAAACCAAACGCTGGCAACCATTACGCTCCAGAATTATTTCCGTCTTTATGACAAGCTTTCCGGCATGACCGGTACTGCTATGACTGAGGATTCGGAATTCAGAGAGATTTATGACTTGGGTGTTATGTCCATTCCGCCTAATAAGCCAGTTATTCGTGATGATAAAAATGACCTGATTTATCGCACTATCGATGCAAAATTTGGCGCGGTAGCTGATGATATTGCCGAGCGCCATGCAAATGGTCAGCCTTGCTTGGTTGGTACCGTTTCAATTGAAAGTTCAGAGCGCTTAAGCAGGTTATTAAGCAAACGAGGCATCGCTCATGAAATCCTCAATGCTAAAAACCATGAACGTGAGGCATCTATCGTTGCACAGGCAGGCCGAAAGGGCGCGGTAACCATCGCAACCAACATGGCTGGTCGTGGTACTGACATCTTGCTGGGTGGCAACCCTGATGTACTTGCTGAAGAAATGGTTCTTGAACTTGTTGAAGAAGACGAAGAGCCAACGCAAGACCAAAAAGATGCAGCGCTTGTTCGCGCAAAGGAAATTACCACGCAAGAAGCTAAAGAGGTTCGCCAAGCGGGCGGATTGTGTGTTATTGGTACGGAACGCCATGAGAGTCGCCGTATTGACAATCAGTTGCGTGGTCGTTCTGGCCGTCAAGGAGACCCAGGAGTAACCCAGTTCTATCTTTCTCTGGAAGATGACTTGATGCGTTTGTTCGGTGGCAACAAGATGGATTCCATCGGCAATATGATGAAGCGCACTGATCTGCCTGAGGATATGCCCATTCAGGCCTCCATGGTTTCAAAGGCAATTGAATCTGCTCAGCGCCAAGTTGAATCAATCAACTTTGCAGCTCGTAAAAACGTTCTTGAATATGACGACGTTATGAACTTGCAACGTAAGGCAATCTATGAAGAGCGCAATGCCATCCTTGATGGTAAAGATCTCTCAGAGCGCATGCCTGACATTATTTCTGACGCAGTTGAATCCAACGTTTACGAATGGTGTTCAGCAAGAGATGCAAGTGATGACTGGGATGTTACTGCGCTCAATAACTGGCTTTCACAGATGACGGGGGATCCTGAACTTACCGTTGATTCCTTTGACCATGACGACGACGCCGACCATCTTGTTGAACTTATCATCGACGATCTGCAGGAGCGCTATCAAGCTAAAGCAGATCAGGTAGGGCCGGTATTCCAAGACATTCAAGCTCAAGTTATGTTGCGCTTTATTGATACGCGTTGGATGTCTCACCTCCAAGAGATGGACTACTTAAAGAGCGCTATTGGTTTGCGCGCTTACGGCCATCGTGATCCTTTGGTTGAATATCGCGAAGAGGCGCACAATGCGTTTGCTTCGTTGACCGCTTCAATCTATGAAGATTTCCTTCGCTTCTTGTTGCGTGCTCCTATCATTGTTCAAGAAGTTCCTGAAGAAAAGGATCCGCTTGAAGGCAATGTTACCTATTCAAATCCAGAGGAGACACTCAACGAAGGAACTACTACCTCTCAAAGGGTGAAAAGCGCCAGCTCGCAGGCTCAAGGTGTTCCTCAGCAGACTACCAATAGCCCTGATGAGCCTAAGACCAAAACTATTGAAAAAGACAAGAATGACCCCTATGCAAACGTAGGGCGCAATGATCCTTGTCCTTGCGGTTCGGGCAAAAAGTTTAAAAAGTGCCACGGTGCAAACCACTAAGGTCTTTGGCGAATGATTGCATTAGAAGAAGCACAACAGCGCCTAAAGGATGCCAAGGCATATCTTCATATTGACGAAAAGCGTGCGTTGCTTGCCAAGCTTGACGATGAAATTTCCCAGCCAGGGTTTTGGGATGACACCGAGCGCGCCCAGCGCACCTCCAAAGAGGCGTCCGACATTCGGGATTTGATTGAGCGCTACCAAAAAGCTACCCAGCTTTTGGAAGACGCTAAAACAGCTCATGATTTTATTGCCGAGGATGACTCTTTTCAGGCTGAATATGATCAGGCGCTTTCTTCGCTTGAAAATATGCTTGACGCTTTTGAAATTGAATCATGGTTTACTGGCACGTATGACTCATCAGATGCCATCATGACTATCCATCCGGGTAGCGGTGGTCTTGAAGCTCAGGACTGGACCGAGATGCTTTATCGCATGTATACCCGCTACGCCGATTCTAAGGGGTGGAAGGTTAAGGTTCTAGATCTTGTTGCAGGAGAAGTAATTGGCCTTGATCATGTAAGTTTTCAAATTGAAGGAAAGAACGCCTACGGAATGCTCCAAAGCGAAACAGGTGTGCATCGTCTGGTGCGAATTTCCCCAACGGATGAAAAAAAGCGCCGACATACTACGTTTGCTGCCGTTGAAGTTATTCCGGTTTTGCCTGATGACGATATAGAAATCGTCATTGAGCCCAATGATGTACGCGTGGATGTATATCGCTCAAGTGGACCTGGTGGCCAGAGCGTCAACACTACCGATTCGGCGGTTCGCCTTACCCATTTGCCAACTGGCATTGTGGTGACTTGTCAAAATGAAAAGTCGCAAATCCAAAATAAAGAAGCTGCCTTTCGCGTATTGCGCGGAAAGCTGTATGAAATAGAACAACGCAAGCGCCAAGAAGAACTCTCTGAACTTAAAGGAGAGAAAATGGACAATTCTTTTGGTAGCCAGATAAGAAATTATGTGCTGTATCCATATCGACTGATCAAGGATACTCGTAGTAATATCGAAAGCGGAAACGTTGACGCTGCGCTTGACGGTGATATAGACGAATTTGTAATTGGTTATCATCGCTGGAGAACTTCGCGGTAGTACACTGCGATAGAACTTCGCGCTCGTACAACGCAGAACAAAGAGAAGATGCGGAAGGAAACAATGGACGTTCAGACTGTTGTCAAAGAAAAAGCGCAGGCAATGCGCAGAGACATTATTGAAATGATCCACGAAGCAGGTAGTGGACACCCCGGTGGTTCGCTTTCCTGTACCGACATTCTAGCAACGCTATATTTTGGTGGCGTGATGAATCACAATCCTGAAAATCCAAAAGATGCCAACAGGGATAGATTTATCCTAGCTAAAGGCCATGCTGCGCCTGCGCTGTATGCGGTTTTAGCAGAAGCGGGCTATTTTCCTCGTGAAGAGCTTATGACATTGCGCAAGCTTGGTACCAGGCTTCAAGGTCATCCCGATTGCAATTTGCTTGAAGGGGTAGAAGTTTCTACTGGCTCTCTTGGGCAAGGTCTTTCCATTTCCGCAGGACTTGCTGCAGGGCTTCGTCTTGAAGGAATTGATGCGTGTGTTTTTACCGTTATGGGTGATGGCGAATGTCAAGAAGGCCAAGTTTGGGAAGCAGCGCAGTTTGCAGCGCATCAAAGCCTTGGAAAGTTGATAGCAATTGTTGATGCTAATGGCTTACAAATTGATGGCAAGGTTGAAGACGTTTGCTCAAGCGGAACCCTTGCTGAAAAGTTTTCCGCCTTTGGTTGGGAAGTCTATGAAGCTGATGGTCATAATGTGGCCGAACTCATAGAGCTTTTCTCCAAGCTTAAAGAATCTTCTTCAGATAAACCCAAGGCAGTTATTGCCCATACCATCAAGGGCAAGGGAGTATCTTTTATGGAAAACCAAGCTGGCTGGCATGGTAAAGCTCCCAATGATGAAGAAACAAAGATCGCACTTGAGGAATTACGTTAAGAGGTCAATCGTGGTTAAACTTGCTACTCCAGAAGAAATGAAGGTCTCTAAAGCTACGCGTGCAGCTTATGGCGTTACGCTTGCCAAGCTTGCTGAAGAGGGACTTAAAATTGTTGCTGTTGATGCTGACCTTACCGGTTCTACTACCACTAAAGCGTTTGCTCAAGCATCTCCTGAAAACAAAAATCGCCTCTTTAATGTAGGCATTGCAGAACAGAACATGATCGATGTTGCCAGTGGGCTTTCCCTTGCAGGAAATATTGCTTTCACCGGTTCATTTGCGGTATTTGGAACAGGCCGTGCCTATGATCAAATTCGCAATACCGTTGCGTATTCTAATTTGAATGTGAAAATTGCCCCAACTCATGCGGGCGTTTCGGTAGGCCCTGATGGTGGGTCTCATCAGATGCTCGAAGATATCTCGCTCATGCGCGGTCTGCCTCACATGAAGGTATTAGTTCCTGCAGACTATGCGGCTGCGTGTTCTGCTTTGACCCTTGCTGCAAAAACGCCTGGTCCGGTATATGTTCGCATGGGAAGAGCATCAGTTCCAGCGGTCTATTCTTCGGATGTGGAACTTGAAATGGGTAAGGCCTATGTGCTCAAAGAAGGCACCGACGCAACCATCATTGCCTGTGGTGTAGAAATTGCTGAGGCCAACAAGGCCGCAAGCTTGCTTGAACAAGAAGGAATTTCGGTAGAAGTTATTGATGCCTTCTCTATTAAACCGCTTGATAGTGAAACCATTCTTGCTTCGCTTTCAAAGACTGGCTGTGGCGTTGTTGCTGAAGAACATTCAGTCTATGGTGGCCTTGGTTCTGCCGTGAGCGAGGCTTGCGCTCAAAACTTGCCTGTTCCTTTGGAGTTGGTCGGAGTAAAAGATACCTTCGGTAAATCAGGCGAATTTGAAGAATTAATGAGATATTTTAACCTTGACGCCGCATCACTTGTACAAGCTGTGAAGAAGGTTTTAGAGAGAAAATAACATTTGATATAATCAACAGGTCTCAGAATAAACAACATGAACGGAGCATACTGTGACAAATGATTTCGACAGGGAGCCTGTCGGCATGCATACCGCACCGCAGAGTGTTAGTCAGATAACATCACAGCTTTCTGAATCACTCCCGGTAGTAAATGTAGAGTCGGCTCCCCAGCAAATGGGTAATCCAGTTATAACCTTTGAGCACGTAACAAAGATTTACCCAGCTCAGCCAACCAATCCTGCCCTCAATGATGTTTCTCTTCATATTTATCCAGGAGAATTCGTATTCTTGGTAGGTCATTCTGGTTCAGGTAAATCAACCTTTATCAATCTTATTATCAGACAGATCAAACCTACTCAGGGTCATATTTATATCGCTGATGAGGATTTGGCTCATATGCGCAACTGGCGCGTTCCTTATTTGCGTCGCAACATTGGATGCGTTTTCCAAGACTTTAAACTGTTACCTAATAAGACAGTTTTTGAAAATGTTGCATTTGCTCTTGAGGTTATTGGCAAATCAAGACACGTTATCAGAACGCAAGTTCCTGAGGTTTTGCGTCTTGTTGGCTTGCAGGACAAATTGCAAAAACGCCCTGATCAGCTCTCTGGTGGTGAGCAACAGCGCGTAAGTATTGCACGTGCTATTGTAAATCGCCCACCACTGCTTATCTGTGACGAGCCAACTGGTAACCTTGACCCTCAAAATTCACGAGGAATTATGGACCTTCTTGAGCGCATTAATCGTACTGGCACCACGGTTTTGGTTGCTACCCATGACCGTGAGATGGTTGACAACATGCGCCGTCGCGTTATCGCATTGGATAAAGGTCGTCTTACTCGTGACCAAGACCGAGGAGTGTATGGTTTCGATGTCTAGTATTTTTTACTTTTTCCGTGAGTCTCTTACGGGCTTCACGCGCAATTTATCAACAACGTTAGGTTCAATCATTACTATTTTCCTTTCGTTGCTCATTATTGGTATTTTTTCAATTTGTGGTCTCGTTATTAATAACGTAGTTGCTTCTGTTGAAAACCAGGTTTCTATTACCGCTTACGTTGCAGACAATGCAGCGCAAAAAGATATCAATGAAGTGCAAGATTATGTTAAAGGCCTTGATGGAGTACAGAGCGTCTCCTTCACTTCCAAAGACCAGGCTTTGCAGAACTTCTCTTCTTCAATGACATCTAACCCTGACATTGTTAATCAGCTTGATGGACAGAATCCTCTGCCGGCATCTATTGATATCCAGTTAGATGAAGCAAAGGAAGTTTCTTCAATTGCTTCACAGATTGAAAACAATTCAACCTTCCGCAAGATCTGCGACAATCCTTCAGATCCAGCAGATTCATTGCAGTATGGTCAAAAGACGGTAGATAAGCTCTTCTCGCTTACGAATGCTATCCGTATTGGTGGCGTAGCGTTGATTGCTCTCTTGATCTTTATTGCCTTCATCTTTATCAATAACACCATTCGCCTTGCTATTTTGGCTCGTCGAAAAGAGATTGCAATCATGCGTTTGGTAGGTGCTTCAAACGGGTTCATCCGCGGGCCATTCTTGGCAGAAGGTTCCTTGCATGCAATTATTGGTTCGTTTTTGGCAATTATCATCATGGAAATCTTGCGCAACTTGGTATTACCTCGTGCATCTGCTGCGCTTCCGTGGTTGCCTATCCAGCTTGATCTTTCGTGGTTTATCTTGATCTATATTGCCCTTTTGATTGCCGGCTTAGTAATTGGTTTGCTCGGTTCAATGTTTGCTATGCGTCGCTATCTTAAGGTCTAATAAGAAAAGGTTGTTGATTGTCGAGTGGCGATCCACGAAAAAAAATCAAAGGCGCTTTCGTCTTATAAACGCAATACAGGCATCGTTAGAATACTCGGTGCCTGTATTTTAGTGTGCCTGTTTTTTTGTGCAGGTTTTCTTGTTCGAGGAAATACCACCTTGCTTAATCAGCTTGGTTTTGGTGGCCTAGCGGTTGCAGATCAAGCTAAGGAAAAAGCTACATCGGCAGAAAGCCAGGATTCGGTGGCTTCACGTGTAGATGAAGTTGAGAGCATTATTTCTAACAACAGCGTAAATTCGTATGATCTCAACAATGCTACGTCGCTGGTCATGAACGCTCTTATTTCCGCAACGAACGATTCCTATCTTCATTATTATGACGAAAAAAGCTATCAGGCTTATTTGGACAATTCATCCAAGACCGACAGCGGTATCGGCGTCCTCTTTGGCGAAAATGACGGCAACTGCTACGTGGTAGATGTATTTGAAGGCTCCAAAGCAGCTGCTTCTGGTATCAAAGAGGGTGATTGTATTAGTGCCATTGATGGCGTGAAGCGCGATACCTGGTCTATGCCTGAAGTTGTGGGTGCGCTCAGTAGAAAAAATGGCGAATCGGTCAATATTACCTGGAAGCACCCTGATACCTCTGGTTCAACGGGGGATACCTTTAACACTTCGCTTACCTATGATTCTCAAAGTGCATCTAACGTAACCTATCAGGTTTTTGATTCTGGCACCGCCTATATCAACGTTACGCAGATTTCTTCCAATGCTGGCTCGCTTGTTCGTCAAGCATTGCAACAGTCAGTTGAGGAAGGAGCAACGTCGGTGGTCTTGGATATCCGCGATGTTCCCGGTGGTTATTTGACGCAGGCAGTAGACATTGCTTCGTTGTTTATTCCAAGCGGTACCGTTGTCCAAATTAAGACAAAAAGTGCCTCTACGACTAAATCTTCTGATGGTAATTCGGTTTCAAATTTACCGTTGGTGGTATTGGTTAATGGTAGAACCTCGGGCTCGGCTGAGGTTTTGGCTGCCGCTTTGCAGGAGGCCGGAAGAGCCAGCATTGTGGGTATACAAACGCAAGGCAAGGGTACCGTTCAGGTTATGGAACCGCTTTCCTTTGGTGGCGCTATTCGCTATACCGCAGCAACGTATTACACCCCTAAGGGACGGGCTATTGAAGGTGCCGGCGTTTCCCCGGATATCATCATCTCAAACGAAGATAACCAGCAAAGCGTAGCGCTTGAAGTTGCTTCTTCGCAGGCTTCTTAAGAGATAGCGGGCTTTGTTATGGCACGGCGTAGTTCAAAAGCACGGAGACATCCTAAAGCTCGTCCCCAGGGCGTTATTGATTTGACGTCTCAAGGCTTCGGTTTTGTTAAAACTTCAGAAGGCGAATTCTATATTCCCGCATCCAAGACCCACGGTGCGTTTCCGGGGGATTTGGTTGAGATTACTCCTCTGCCTACCCGAAAGGAAGACCTGCGTTTTTCTTCAGATAGAAAAAAGGCCGGAAGAGTTTCACGGGTTATCATGCGCGCCCAAACTACACTGATAGGCAGATATGAAGTTGCCGAACCGTTTGGCGTGGTTATCCCTGAAAACACCGCCATCCACCATGATATTTTTACCTTGAGAAAAGATGCTCCCTGGGTTGAAGACGGGGACATGGTTGAGGTTGAAATCATAGACTATCCTTCCCGGTCAAACGCTGCCACCGGGCGCATCGTGCGCGTACTTGGCCATGAGGGGGATTCTACCCTCAATGTTGACCTCATTATTGCTAATCACAAGCTTGAAACAACGTTCAATGACCAGGCGCTTGAGGAAGCACAAAAGGCTACGCTTGACTGTGAGAAATCGCTTCTCAATGGTTATGAAGATGTGCGCGACAGGTTTGTTTTTACCATTGATCCCTTTGACGCGCGTGACTATGACGATGCCCTTTCAATTGAAAAAACCCCTGATGGGTACAAGCTGGGTGTCTATATTGCCGACGTGTCACGCTATGCGCCCTTTGGTTCGGCGCTTGATCTTGACGCACGAAGACGCGCAACTTCGGTTTATTTGGTTGATCGCGTTTTGCCGATGTTTCCTGAAAAGATTAGCAACAACCTGTGCTCATTAGTGCCTGATCAACCACGAGAAGTAATGGCGCTTGATATTGAACTTGATCGTAGCGCAAACGTAAAAAGCTACCGAATTTTTCCGGCAGTTATCTGTTCTAAGGCACGCCTATCCTATGAGCAAGCGCTCTGTCTTATCGATGCTCCCGCAGATGATTCTTGGCAAGAAGAATTTAAGAAGAAGTTGGCTCCCATGGGTGCTAATGCGTTAACCGCGGAGGTGCTTGAAGTGCTTCGGATCCGTTTGCCTTACTTGTCCCAAATGGCCGAAAAGCTTTTCAATCAGCGCTTCAAGGCGGGATGCATGACCTTTGAAAAAACGGAAGCGCGCGTTCAGCTTGATAGCAAGGGTATTCCTTATGGAGTTGAATACAGAGTGCGCACCAAGGCAACGCGCGCAGTTGAGGAATCAATGATTTTGGCGAACCGGTTGGTTGCGCAGTGGCTTTTCGAAAAGCCAGCATCTTGTGTATATCGCGTACATGACATTCCCGATGGTGACCTTTTGGCCAGGCTCTATCAAATTCTGCAAGAGTACGATGAGTTCAAAGATCTTGATAAGTTTTTATTCTGTTCGGGCAATCCTAAGACGTTGCAAAAGGTGTTATCAGTTGCTCATCAGATTGAGGATGGAGACCTGATTGACCTGCTGTTATTGCGCAGTATGAAACGAGCCGTCTATCGCAGTGATCAATCTGCTCACTATGGTTTAGCGCTTGAATATTACTGTCATTTTACTAGTCCTATCAGGCGTTATCCCGACCTGTTGGTTCATCGTCTTTTAAAAGAGCAAATCTTTGGAAAGACGGAAACATCTGAGGCGCAAAAGAACGCGTTGACCTGGATGGCAGAACACTCATCAAAGATGGAGCGCGTGGCTGCGCGTGCAGAAAAAGAATCTCAGATGACAAAACTTGTAGAGCTTATGCAGGCAGAAGTTGGAAAAGAATTTGAAGCGCTGGTCTCAGGCGTTTCAACCTTTGGCTTGACGCTTCGTTTGAAAAATACCGCTCAGGGAACGTTGTCCATTGATGAGTTAGGAGACGAATATTTCTCCTATGATCCAACGCGCTATACACTCACTGGTTGTGATTCAGGAAGGCGTTTTCGCTTGGGGCAAAAGATACGCGTTGTTCTTTTTAGTGCTGATCCGCGTCAGAGAAAGCTTGTCTTTAAGAGCGTCCACCACTAGGGGTGCGCATACAGGCGAAGCGCGGGTAAAGCGTGTGAGTGAAGCGTAACCATGAACGCGCGCCCGGTCTCTTGAGAGTATTGCACGCAACAAATGTTCCGCTCCTTTGAGGTGTAACGCAAAACAAGTGTGCGCATTCACTTAGCTCAATTGTTCGTTGCGTCGCTTTATCAAAAGTTGTTCTTATGGGCGGTACCTTTGGGTAGAAGGAGCGGGTATACTTGAGAAAAATACTTTTGGAGGATCATATGAAAAAAGTTGATAAAACCTATTTAAAATCACTCCTTGAAACCCCTTCTGTTACGGGTTCAGAAGTTAAAGTTGCTAATCTTGTTCGTGAGCGTCTGGCTGATGTTGCTGACGAAATTGAAACCAACGTAATGGGATCAGTACATTCCCGCCTGAAGGGCACGGGTAATGCGCCTTCGGTAATGATTTCAGCTCATATGGACGAAATTGGCCTCATGGTTACCTATATCAGTGATTCTGGTTACTTAAGCGTTGCTGCGGTTGGGGGCGTTGATGCCGCTATTTTGCCGGGCATGCGTGTTGATGTTCATACTGAATCAGGCACGTATCGGGGCGTGGTTGGCAGAAAACCTATTCATCTCATTGAGCCTGACGAAAGAAAAAAGGTTACTCCACTAGAAAACTTGGTCATCGATTTGGGTATGCCTGCCAAGAAGGTAAAAAAGATTGTTCGCATAGGAGATGTTATTACCTTCGGTGTTGGCTTTGAGAAGTTTGGTAAGGGAATGGCTGTTTCGCGTGCGTTTGACGACAAAGCCGGCGTCTATATTATTACGCGCGTTATGGAAGAGCTCAAAGAAGCTGGTGGCGCTCAGGGTGATTACATCTGTGCTACTACCGTCCAAGAAGAAATTGGATTGCGGGGCGGAACAACTTCTGCCTATGGAATTAATCCTGATGTCTGCATTGCATTCGACGTCACCCATGCTACTGACTATCCTGGCATAGATCAGTCAAAACACGGAAAGCTTTTATGCGGTGATGGCCCGGTTATTGCACGTGGTCCAAATATCAACCCGGTAGTTTTCGAGCGTCTTTGCAAGGCGGCAAAAGAGGAAGGCATCCCGTTCCAGCTAGAGGCAGAGCCTCGGGTAACAGGCACCGATGCCGGCGCTATGCAAATCCAGCGTGGCGGAAAAGCTACGGGCTTGGTTTCAATCGCACTTCGTTATATGCATACGCCAACTGAGGTAATTTGCTTGCAAGATTTAGAAGCAACCGTTGCCTTGCTAAAACGTTTCATCCTTGATTTAGACGAAGATGTTTCGTTTGTTCCAGGCGTATAAACTTATAGTAAAAGCGCACCTAAGGGAGCCATGGCAAAAGCGAAATGTAAGGAACCGGTATTGGTGAGATATAAAGCGTTGTGGTTCGCCATTGGCTTATTAGAAGGCATCGCCGTTGCGTAGAACATCGCCAATATTGAGAAGGTATGGATTAGGGTCAAAGAATGAAGAAAGAAACAAA
>CAVABR010000053.1:0-5258 GCA_963586955.1 bacterium | reverse complement strand
TTACGTAGATTCATCAACCCAATTAGGCTCAATAACGTTAGTTGCATAGTTTTTAAATTCTTCGTGATTTTCAACTTGAGATACATCCCAGCTTGAACAGTCGACACTAATTTTTGAGCAAAAATAGAACATGCCATACATATCAGTTACCTTTTTTGTGTTCCATTTCGAAACATCGCCAATAGTAGTAAGGGCATAGTCTCTAAAGAACATCCACTTCATATCAGTAACGTTTGAAGTGTCAAAGTTAGACAAATCTAGAGAAGTAAGAGACTTGCAACCATAAAACATCCCATACATCCTCGTAACGTTTGAAGTGCTCCAGCTTGAAACAAAATCTGCCGAAGTTAATACCTCACAAAGCCAAAACATTCCAAGCATGCTTGTTACCTTTCGCGTATCCCAATTTGATAAATCTCCCACCGAAACCAAAAGCTTGTCATTTGCAAACAATTTATTCATATCGGTTACTTTTGAGGTATCAAAATGAGAAACATCAACGCTGGTAAGCGCATAGCAATTTTGAAACATGCTCGACATATTCGTTGTGTTTGAAGTATCCAGTTTTGCAAGATCAATCGAAACTATATTTTCTCCCCTACAAAACCAATTTGATGTACTAACTGGTTTGATACCGTAATCTTCAACAACTACTTTAGTAATTGAAGATAAATAGCTTTTCCAAGGAAGTACATCCGGGGCTAAATAAACCCTTTCTTCAATTCTTGGATATAGCGCTGTTACTGTTTTTCCATTAAAGGTAGATCCCCATGAGGGAATAGCAGAACGCTTATAAAATGACAGACTTGTATCATCGGCCGAATATACCGCAAAAGCCTGCGGGTCATCGATATAGCATGTTGCAAAAAGAGTCTTTCCATAAAGACCCGAAGTATCACTTACTACACAGGTAAGATAGTGTGCATCGTCATACAGTCCAACGCTATATGACGCGCTCGATCCAACCTTTTTTGTGGTTGCCCCTGGAGTGTCTCCTCTGTACCAAACATAACTTAATTGAGCATCTTCTGGAGTATCTGAAACCTGAGCAGTCAGCGTATCAAAAACTTTTTTAGTTCCTTCAATTGATACACTGCCTGATAGGTCGGGAACAAAATAAGAATAAGAATAGGTAATGTCTCCCACGTATAAGCTTTCTGAATCTATCACCTGTTGAGCAACATCAGCGCTAGCCCTTGAAGGAGCCGTCCACTTTATTGAAAGAGACTCGCCCGCACTCAGCGTTTTACCTATAGCGTCACAAGTCCAATCTTTAGTAAACGAATAAGTATCAGGTGAAGTAACGTTTTCAATAGTTACCGTATGCTTTGTGGTATTAGCAAATTCAGTATCGGGAACAACAAGAGAGCCATCTCCTGAAAGATAGGCAGTGATTTTTTCCGTTGTTGTGTTCTTTACGGTAGGTTTTAGAGTAGGTTCTTCTAGAGTAGTTTCGCCAATCTTAGGAATTTCTAATCCAGCATAAGCATTCCCCGCGAATACTATAGTCAAAGCGGTAGCAATCAAAGCAACAAGAAAGGCGATGGCAAGTTTTATTGAAAGATGTTTTGTCAGCGATTTTAATCTCATACCCTACCCTCTTTTCTTGTGGTTGATCGAAGCTTTCACTACCAATACTGTTGACCCCAACGCAACAAAACAGAGAACAACCAGCCATCCAAAAGACATATTATCGGCCGTTTTACCTGCAGAAGATACGGTGTTTGCGCCTTGCGTAGCGCCTTCGCTTAAAGATGAACGATTACCTTCTGCTTGGCTAACAACTTCACTTACATCCGCCCTACCATCTGAATCACCTGAAGCATCTGAAGGAGAAACTTTTATATTGAACGTCTCGGTTGCAGAGTTCCCTAAGCCATCTTTTGCAACCAAGCGATACTGATATATACCGGGGGAAAGATTTGCAACAACATAGTTATCACCATCCCCTTCAAGGGGTTCCCACACTTGACCATCTTGGGAGCGCAACCATAAATACTCAACAGTAGAGCGATAAGCCTTTGAATACGTAATGGCCCCTTTGAACTCATAACTGTCCCCGCTTGTAATTTCAACCTGTTCATGATTGGGCGTTTCAACCCAAAAAGGACTTTCATTCGTTTGTATATAACACGATGCTTCGCCATTAACCTCCGTACTTGCTTCAGCATAAAAAGGCATTGCAAAGCACAGAACGACAAAAGACAAAACAACAATAAGTCCTAAGAGAACTATTCCTTCCTTGATGCAAACACATCCTTCTTTTCCCATTCAAACCCTCCAATGCCTCTTTATCCGATAGCCATATTCCATTGAGTTTTAGAGTGTGGATCCCCAACAAGACAGGCTGGCAACATTCTTTCAATAGAACAGCTCTATCTTTCAGCGTCCGTAATGGCAGTATTCACACCTGTGTCTGGGTCTGCTACATTCTTTCAATAGAACAGCCTTATCCCCTTGAATCCTAAAAGCGCTAAACCCGCAGGCCAATCAATCAATCAGTCAATCCGCCAACCAGCTAAAAGCTAAGCATTTGCTCCTGCCTTAAAAGTCCAGGACAGAGTGGTAAAATGCTGATCTTTCTGCAAGTCTTTCGTTATGTTGTTGATAGCACCAGCGGTTGTGAGATTTAGGTTTGCCCCCGTCGAACCCTTTTTGGTCATACTCCAGGCAGAATCGGTAATTGCTTTACCGCCCACATATTCGGATACCTGAACTGCAGTACCTTTATTAGGAGCGATTGAATAACTTACTGCATCATTAGCGGTGGCAGCTGAAGCATCTTTAACCAAGCTAAATCCACCTTGTGCACTTGCGGCAAGCTTTGAGACGCTAACGCTAAAAATTGAACCATTCTTAATTTGCGTTGTCTCTGCCGAAGGCGTAACAAAGGTGCCATCAGCTTTAACCATTACATGAATCTCTGTTGGCGCCGAAACGCTCAAGGTGCCGTCATCGGCCTGAAGATAGACCTGCGTAGAATCGGTATTGCCAACAACCGTCTCTCCCGCAACTGTCTTGGCATCGGCAAATGCCATGCTCGGAATTGCAGTAGCAATTAGCGCGCTTGTCACAACTCCCGCCAACGCCCCCAATAAGGCTCTTTCTTTTACTTTTTCATACACTTGAAATACCGTCCTTTCTTCTTGCTATTTACTATTCTTCTTAAACTGAAAGCTTCACTGAACCGTCAAGCTAACCGTTGCACTAAGAGGACCTCCCAGCTCTTTATGGGTTTCACAATCAAAGCCTTGCGCCGTTACAACCGCCTCATATTCACCTGCACGAGGCCGATTTGTTATTTCGGGCTTTGTTATAGACTGACCTGGCTTTATGAGATCCGATTCATACAACACCGTCCCATCAGAAAGCGTGATGGTATAAGCAATATCGCGGGTGTTCTCTGACAAATTGTTTAGAACTGAAATTGGTTCGCTTTTGTTGTTC
Organism: bacterium; assembly: GCA_963586955.1. Lineage (GTDB taxonomy): Bacteria > Actinomycetota > Coriobacteriia > Coriobacteriales > Eggerthellaceae > Anaerotardibacter. The sequence continues at coordinate 1,811 of CAVABR010000053.1, read as the reverse complement.
GTTGCACTGATGGCGTTAGATCCTTGTTCAATACGACAATTCGACGCAACGCTTATCCAAAGCCTTGAATTTTCAGTCTTTGCATTAAGGAGTCTTTGCGCCTCTTCTTCGCTGTCGCTGATATAGGAAATAGAGCTGGCGGCTTTGTCATAAGGTTGCAGAAAAATACAGCAGGCCACAACACACCCAATAAGAAGCACCAAGCCTGTTAGGGCAATTATTACAACCTTCTTCTTAGGTTTTTTAGATCTATAAAAACGAAAGTTTCCAAATTCATTGGTATTTAGAGCATCGCATGTTCCCGCATCAGAATTCAAAGCGCAATCCTAACCTAGAGTTTTCCAACCAAAAGCCAAAGGGGAAATCAAGACAGAGCGAACCGCACAGATTCGCTAAATTCCCCTTGGACATCAACAAACCTAAGGGGAACTATTCATTTTTTACTGAAGAAACTTTCACTGATTTTTAACTGAATTTTGTATAAATTCTTAAAAAACGACGCTGAACTAACAGCAATACGCTCAGACACCACGAAGAAAATAACGCTTACCTCTTCTTAAAATTCTCCTGCGCACTATAATGACCTCTAACATACATTTGGCTCTGGCTGGGTGGCGCGCGAACATTCAAGAGCACCAATATGCTTCTTGCATTTTTCCGCCTGCTGATTTTGCATCTCAGGGGAATAAAGGTGAAAATCCTTCGCTATACCAGTAACCGTAATTTCGAGTTCGATCGATTAAGTCGGAATACCTGCCGGCCTTGCGCCCTGGAAGAAAGGTTATCTCTTGAACGAAGAGAATAAGCAAACCACGCCCCAAAACACCTCTAACAAAAAACGTAATATCGCTCTTGTGCTCATTATGCTTGCCTGCGTTTTTCTTATCGCCGGAACATGCTTTGCGCTGGGAAATTCCTCTTTCTTTTCGCAAGATGCCCAACAACAAAATTCAACGTCACAACAAGCAACGATTGATGTTTTCGTTTCGGTATCAAGCTCAGCAGCAGATAACAGGGTCACAAAAGGAGAAGCCGTCTCTCTTCCAGAAAACGCCACCGCCTACGACGCCCTCTGCGCAACGGGACTTTCAGTTGAATCTGCTTCGAGTAGTTACGGCACCTACGTGAAATCAATAGGCGGACTAGCCGAAAAAGAGTTTGGAGCAACCAGCGGATGGATGTATTCCGTCAACGGAACTTCGCCTGAAGTGGCTTGCACAAGCTATGTCTTAAAAGAAGGCGACAAGGTTGAATGGTCATACGTGGTATAGCGCATGCCCGCAATCTGTTTTGACAGTATTCACCCTGGCCTTAAGTTGCTATTTTTTGCGCTGGTAATCATGTTCACCATGAGCGCATTTCACCCTTCGCTTCTTTTTGTCTCATTAGCAAGCGCTTTCATAATGGGTATATGGCTTAGGGGCGGACGAACCATCCTCAAAACGCTGACCTGGCAAATCCCTCTGCTTGTCATTATCGTGGCAGTCAATCCGCTGTTTTCTTCATCGGGAACAACGGAGGTTTTCCGCATAGGAACGTGGGCGGTATATGCGGAAAGCCTCTTCCATGCCGGGTGCATGGGATGCATGCTTATAGCTACCATGCAATGGTTTTCGAATGCGAATTGCCTTATAACGTCCGAAGAAGTGATGTCGACACTTGGCTCGCGCGCTCCTGCTATAAGCCTGATGATCACCATGATAGTAAGGCTCATTCCGCGCTTCATCCAAAGAGGAAAATTGATCAAGTCTTCCCTTTCCGCCTGCACGTCAGCGCAGGTTCAGCTGGCTTCAACTTCACAAAAATCAACG
>CAVABR010000052.1:0-43364 GCA_963586955.1 bacterium | reverse complement strand
GCTTTGCATGAGTCTGCTGCAAGCGTTAAGAAGGGTCTGGAAAATCTTCCTGAGTAATTTGCTCAAGGCGAATTTGGCAGAGGTTTAATGGTATGAAAACTATTTCCGCGAAGATGGTTGCTGATGCCACGGCGATGCTTATTCCTCGGCTGGCAACCGTGCTTCCTTATGACATTAGAGAAGCGCTTGGCAATGCTCGTGACAAAGAGACTCACGAACGCGCGCGTATTGTGCTGGATCAGCTGGTAGAAAATGCCGATATTGCTAAGGCTGACCATGTTCCAATTTGTCAGGATACCGGTACGGTATGGGTTAACTTAGAAATTGGTCCGGACATTCAAATAGAAGCCAATATATTTTCAAGCGTTGATCAGGCCGTAGCTACTGCCTATACCAATGCTAAATTGCGCATGTCGGTAGTAAATGATGCTCTGTTTGATAGAACCAACACGCAAACGAATACACCCGCTTTTTGCGAGATTCATCGTATTCCTGAATTTGGTGTTGCGCGTTTGAGGCTCATGCTCAAAGGCGGTGGCTCCGATAATGCAAGCAGGGTTGTAATGCTTACTCCTTCTGCAGGGCGCCAGGGCGTTATTGATGCAGTTGTTGAATGTGTAAAAGAAAAAGCTGCCAATGCTTGTCCTCCTTTAGTTGTGGGGGTAGGCGTTGGTTCAACTTTTGATAAAGTTCCTGGTCTTGCTAAGCGTGCCCTCATGCGCTCTCTGAGCGAACCTTCTCCTGATAAAAACATTCGGGAATTCGAAGAAGAGCTTCTAAGTGCAATCAATGCCACCGGCATTGGCGCAGGAGCCCTTGGGGGAGACACCACGGCTTTGGGCGTTAGAGTTATGACAGCTCCTTGCCATATTGCCGCTTTGCCGGTTGCTATTAACATGGGATGTTCGGCTATGAGGAGGGGTAGCATTGAACTATAAAACTATCAATCTACCGCTATCAAAATATGATGCTCGTTCTTTGAATGCAGGGGACGCTTGCCTGCTCAATGGAACTATCTATACCTTGCGTGACGCAGGCCATCAGCGCCTTATGGAAGAATCACGCAGATCAACCGTGCTTCCTTATGGTTTAAGCGGTCAAGTTATCTTTTATGCCGGTCCAACACCTGCAGCTGCGGGGCGTCCCTTTGGGGCAATCGGTCCTACCACAGCATCTCGCATGGATTTTGCAGCTCCTGAATTGTATAAGCGTGGCCTTGTGGCAACTATTGGAAAAGGCGGAAGAAGTGAAGAAGTTCGTCAAGCATGCATAGACTATTCCTCCATCTACTTTGTTGCTACCGGAGGCGCAGCTGCCTTGCTTGCTAAGTGCGTGGATTCATGCACAACCTTGGCCTATGATGATTTGGGCACTGAAGCGCTTCGAGAAATAGAAGTGCATGATTTTCCCGTCTTTGTAGGAATTGATACCAAGGGAAATTCCATCTATTCGTTAGACAACGAGGAAGCCAGTGAGCAATAATCAACAAACAACAGGACCGGGTATCTTAATTACCTTCGAAGGTGGCGAAGGCGCTGGTAAAACTACGCATATCACCTTTTTGGCCTCGTGCTTGCGCGCTATGGGGCGTGAGGTTTTATGCTTGAGAGAGCCAGGCGGAACGTCAATCGGAGAATCAATCCGCTCGCTTGTACTTGACCCAGAAAATTCGAACATGTCTGATCAGACAGAGCTTCTTCTCTATGAAGCTGCACGTGCGCAGATTGTTAAAGAGGTATTGATTCCCGCCCTGTCTCGAGGTGCGGTGGTTTTGCTTGATAGATTCTACGATTCAACCATTGCTTATCAGGTATATGGGCGTGGCCTTCCGGAAGATTTTGTTCGTCAGGCAAACGGCTTTGCTTGCCAGGGTGTTCATCCTTGCAGAACCATTCTGCTCACTACTGATTCATCAGCTGAAGAAGGCCTGCTCAGGGCAACGCATCATGGGGATGCCGATAGGCTTGAGCTTGAAGGAGCAGATTTTCATACGCGCGTTAATCAGGCGTTCTTCCGTATAGCGGCGGAAAATCCCGAGCGCGTACGCGTGGTCTCTTCTTCGGGTCCAAAAGATGAAACAGCACGAAATATATTCATGGAGCTTAAGGATGTGTTTGGATGGAGTGAATCCTCCGATATCTTAAAGCCTGAATTTTTTAAGGCTATCAATGAGAGAAGCACCGACCATAAAGCTCAGATTTCTGATGGAGTCTGATTGGTTTGGGAGATGTCTTCGATAGTATTTTTGGTCAGCCAAAGGTTCGTGAATTCTTTAGGGCAACCATTTCTTCCGGGCGTGTAACTCACGCCTATCTTTTTACTGGTCCTGCGGGGTCTAATAAAACGGCGGCCGCTTATGCGTTTGCTCAGGCAATTATCTGCAAAGACCATGGTTGTGGTGAATGTGATGATTGCAAACGCGCCCAGCGCAGAGCTCATCCCGATATTCGCTATTATGCCCCTGAAGGTGTCCATGGCTATTTGGTTGAACAGATTCGCACCATTGTGGCAGATTCAATGCTTGCACCCATTCGCGCACGATGTAAGGTCTACATTCTTGATAGAGTTGATCTGCTTGGTACGCAGGCTGCCAATGCATTTTTGAAAACCCTTGAAGAGCCACCCGAAGGGGTGGTGTTTATTCTTTTAGGAAGAACCCATGAAGCGGTTTTGCCCACCATTGTTTCGCGCTGTCAGGTGGTGCCGTTTAGACATATTCCCGCCACGCAAGCTGCGGGAATTGTTTCTCAAAATACCGGCACATCGCCCGAATTTGCAAGAATTTCCATTGAAGCTTGTGACGGTTCGATAACAAACGCGTTTGATTTTGCGCGCAGTAATGAACGTAAAGAATTTCGTCGAAGAGTGATTGAAATCCTTGAAAGCTTAGAACATGCCGACAGTCGCGATGTTCTAGAATATGCGCAAGAACTTATAGAACGCTCCAAGGCGCCTCTTGATAATGTCAGAACAAAGCAAGAGGAAGAATTGAGCGATTCAGAAGAATTCCTTGCGCGATCTGCGATTAAGCAAATAGAGGCACGTCAAAAACGCGCTTTGAGCGCAGCTTCGGTTCGCTATTTGGGGCAATTGACGGCAATCATTCGCTCTTGGCTGCGCGACCTTATGGTTATCTCTGCGCAAACTCCTGAGCTGATTGTCAACGTAGATTGCAAGGACTATTTAGTGCAAACAGCTTCTCGGATAAGCACCGATTCAATCATCAGGGTATTACGTGAAACATATCGTTGCGATGAGGCAATCGCTTATAATGTTTCTCCGGAGACATGTCTTGACGTGCTTCTCTTTGAGATAAGAAAGGTTTTACATGGTTCGAGTAGCGCCCATTAAAATGCAAGTCGGACCAAAGGTTCTTTGGTTTGATCCTAATGATATAGAAATTCATGCCCAAGATAACGTTATCGTGAGCACCGAACGTGGTACCGAATTTGCTACGGCAACCGCGGATATTATGGAAGTGAGCGATGAGCTTGTCGCTCAGCTCAAAAGTCCGCTCAAGCCTGTTTTGCGTATTGCTACGCAAGAAGATATTGCCCGCGCAGAAGAGCTTTCGCAAAAAAGTGCTGATGCTCTTCCTGTTTTTAAGAGTTTTGCAGCTCAGACCAATGAGGATATGCATCCGGTCATGGTCGAATTTCTTTTTGACGGCGATAAAGCGGTTTTCTATTTTGAAGCCGAAGATCGCGTGGATTTTCGCGAATTGGTAAGAAAATTAGCTGCACATTTTCATATTCGCGTTGATATGCGCCAAATTGGCGTTCGAGATGCAGCGCGCATCGTTGGCGGTCTTGGTCATTGTGGTCAAGAGCTTTGCTGTAAGCGTATGGGTGGAGAGTTTTCACCCGTTTCTATTCGCATGGCAAAAGAGCAAAATCTTTCGCTGAACCCTCAGAAAATTTCTGGTGTCTGCGGTAGGTTAATGTGCTGTTTGCGCTATGAGTATGAAGCGTATAAAGATGTAAATTCTCGTGCACCCAAGCTCAATGCCAAAGTGAGTGTTGAGGGCAGGGGAGAGGCTAAAGTTAGCGAAATCAACGTTCCTTGCGAACGTATAACCCTGCTTTTCGAAGACGGCAAATCGGTCAAAATTCCTTTGAGTGAGATGGAAGTTACCGGCGAGGGAAAGCGCCCTAATTATGTGCGTGAAGAGGTAATAGAGACCTATGCTAACGCGCATGCTCTTTCTGCTCTTGATTCTTCAGGATCTCTTTTAGAGGTAACCAATTTCACGGGCGAAGATAAGGTAGCAGATTCTGAGAGCTACGCTGATACCAAAAAGCGCAATAAGGAAAAGGAACAAGCGCGCACTTCTCGCCGTCCTCGTCGCAGACAAAGAACAACCCAGGATGGCGCAGAAAAATCGGAGAACACTTCAAAGAAGGGGAAGGGCTCTGATAAGCAAAGGCAGGGTTCAGGAAAGAAGAACTCTTCGCGTTCGAACAATCGCAACAAAAATGACCGCGAACGATCATCAAATGACAGTGCGCGCAAAGGCGGAAAGAAGAATTCCAATCAAAGCAATACTTCCGCTAAGCGTCCGGGACAGAAATCTTCAGGCTTGCGCAATAACCAAAATAACCAAGGATCTAGAAAACAGACGTCTTCGCAACCTCAGAACAATGGGCAAAAACCTCGTTCTTCTGAAGCTATGGCGCATCGTAAGTCTCGTCGTAGACGTCACACTGCAGGAGGGGAAACTCATGAGAACGGATAATTATCCATTATTAACAGATCTTTATCAGCTTACTATGGCGCAAGGATATTGGGAGTGCGACAAGCTTGATGAACAGGCGTGCTTTCATGCATTCTTCAGAGAAAATCCTTTTAATGGTGGCTTTGCTATTGCATGCGGAATGGCTCATATTGCAGAAGTGATCAAAGATTTTTCGTTTAGCGATGAAGATATTGCCTATCTTGCAAGCCTTGATGCACCGGGTGGAGGAAAGCTCTTTAATCCAGGGTTTTTAGCTTACCTGAAGGATCTTGAACTCACCTTAGATATTGATGCCGTGCGTGAAGGAACCGTTGTTTTTCCTAATGACCCTTTGGTGCGCGTAACAGGTCCTATTTTGCAGTGCCAATTAATTGAAACCGCTCTGCTTAATTGCATCAACTTCGAAACGCTTGTTGCCACAAAAGCCGCGCGTGTTTGCCTGGCGGCTAAAACGCCAGTGGCGGAATTTGGACTGCGTCGTGCGCAGGGAGAATCGGGTGGCGTTCGTGCTTCTCGTGCTGCGATTGTGGGTGGATGTGCTTCAACCTCAAATGTTTTGGCAGGTCAGTTGTTTGATATTCCGGTTTCAGGAACGCATGCACATTCATGGGTTATGTCATTTGAGTCTGAGCTTGAGGCGTTTCGTGCTTATGCAAAAATCATGCCAAAGAATTGCGTCCTTTTGGTTGATACGTACGACATCACGCAAGGCATAAAGAATGCCATTACCGTTGGTCTTGAAATGAAAGAGCGCGGAGAACATCTTGCTGCTATTCGCATTGATTCCGGTGACTTATCATGGCGGGCCAAAGAGGCACGCAAAATGCTTGATGAGGCGGGGCTCTATGATACGGGAATCGTTTTGTCGAACGACCTTGACGAATATACCATCACTTCTATTAAAAATTCTGGCGCGCAGATAACTTCATGGGGTGTTGGAACAAAGCTTGCTACTGCCTATGATCAGCCAGCGCTCGGTGGTGTTTATAAACTTGCTGCTAAGCGAAAGGGTGACGAACCTTGGCAAGACTGCGTTAAGGTTTCTGGGCAGGTAACCAAGCTTACCGTTCCGGGTGTTTTGGACGTTCGTCGTTATTACCATGATTCAGGCTTTATTGCAGGCGATATGGTTTTTGATACCAATGCCGGCGTCTCTCAAGAGCGTATTGTAGATCCTGCCGATGAAATTCGTCAGAAAGAACTTAAAGGCAAAAGATGGATTACGTTGCTTGAGCCTCTTGCACGCGAAGGCAAGGTAGTACTCAAAGATGAATATTGCCAGGCAATGGTTGCTCAAGCATATTGCAAAGAACAGCTTGCTACCTTGGATGAAAGCCAAAAGCGTATCCTCAATCCACATTCTTATCCAGTTGGTCTTGAATATGGATTGTTCTATCGTCGTCGAAAATTAGTCTCTAGTCTCCTGGGACTTTCCTGACAGTATTTATTGAAAGAGAAGAGCTCTATGGATATTAAATGCAATCTAATTATTGACTCTTGTTGTGATCTTCCCTATGAACTTATTGATAGAGAAGGGGTTTATCTTCTCAAATATCCTTATACGGATAGTTCAGGTGAGCATCTTGATGATCTGTACCAATCAATTTCAGATCATGATTTTTATGAAGGAATGAGAAACGGAGAAGAGCCTCAAACTGCTCAAATTCCTATGGTAGCTTTCAACGAAGCTTTTGATTGGGCGCATAATGAGGGTCTTCCTTGCGTATTCTTGAGTTTTTCGAGTGGGCTTACGGGTACTTTCGATACGGCGCAAATTGTTCTTGAGCAGAAAAAGCAGGAACATCCTGATTTAGAACTTTATGCCGTTGATACTAAATTGGCATCAGTTGCTGAGGCGCTTTTGGTATATGAAGCGCTTCGTCAGCGTGAACGAGGCTTAAGTGCGAAGGAACTTGCCGATTGGGCAAGCGAAGCTCATTATTTCATCAATGAAGAATTCATGCTTGATGATCTTGAGGCGCTTCGTCGTGGAGGCAGAATTCCGTCTTCGGTTGCTCACGCAGGAGCAAAGCTTGACGTTAAGCCTTTGCTTACCATTGATGATGAAGGCAAACTTGCTTTAAGTGGCGTTGCTCGTGGTAGGAAAAAGGGCATTAAAGCGCTGGTAGAGTATTACGAAAAAAACAAGGCTGATGACATGCCTAACAATAACATTGTTATTGGTCATAGCGATTGTCCCAAAGATGCGCAACGCCTAGTGGAACTTTTGCGCAAAATAGATGAATCTGCCATTGTTATTGAATCTCGCATTGGGCCGGTAATTGGCAGTCATGTAGGGCCGGGGATGCTCGCTATTGTTTTTTGGGGAGAAGATTCTCGTTTAAATATGTCAGTTGCAGATCGCCTTGCGCATAAAGTGAAGGGTAAACAGTGATGACTCATAATAACCAAACATTTATTTTTGTCGGAGACGTTGAAGTTGGACAAAAGCTGAGCGAGCGCTTAGTCCAAGCAGGTCATTGCGCTGCTTCTGCTCTTAGTGAAGCTGATGTGATCTTAACCTATCACCCCAATCAGACTCAGCTTGAAGAGGTCTATTTTGGTTCTGAAGGAGTTCTATCTGAATCAAAAGCGGGTGCTATTTTTGTTGACTTAAGCCCAACCACTCCCACGTTTGCTCAGGAGCTCAACGCTATTGCTCTGGTTAATGACCACAATTCAATCGATGCTCCTTTGGTGGTGCGTGATGTGGTAGCGCAAGACGTTTTCGCCCATCCTGAAAATCTCATGATAGTAGCAGGAGGTTCCTCAGAGATCTACGATCAGGTTTATTCGCTTCTGAGCGCAATAGCAAAACGCGTTTCGTTTATGGGAAAGTCAGGTGCGGGACAAGCTTCAAAAATTGCCCTGACGCTCTATAATGCGGCAGCTATTGTTTCTTTGATAGAAGCCAATTCTTTTTATAGTCTCTCAGGCAAACTTTTTGATACGGAAGATCTTCTTGATGAGGCGCTTTCGCTTAACTGCGTTGCGCCTATTCATGCAACCTTCCTTGATGCATTGAGGAATGAATCCTACGAAGGCTCATATACCGTAGAGATTATGATGGGAGAAATTGTTGCCGCATTGAATGCAGCCGATGACAAGGATATGGTTTTCCCTCAGGCCGAAGCAGGATTTCATCTCTTGGAATTGTTGGCCGTGGTGGGAGGAAGTAATCTTTCTCCGGCAGGGCTTTCTCTTGTTTTTGGTAGCGAAGAGAAGGCGCAAGAATATGGCCTTGATTGGTCTCGTGCGGAACAGATTTATGAACATCATCATGACGGCGAGTGCTGTGGTGGTCACGATGATGACGAATGCTGTGGCAGGCATGATGATCCCGATCATGAATGTTGCGGACGACACGACCACCATCACCATGATGATGATTACGATGATTATTCCAATAACATTATGGGCTTTTCGTCAAACTAGTATGTTGTATCGATATGCGAGCCGTCATGTGCAAACGCGCGCATGTTCGGTTTGCGCATAATCTTGGTACAAAAACCGCAATGATAGGAGTTCGCATTGTCAACCGCCCTCACCGACCACTATCGCTCATGCGATTTATGCCCTCATGAATGTGGCGTTAATCGCTGTAAGGGAGAAGTGGGAATCTGCGGTGCAAGTGATGAACTGGTACTAGGAAGAGCTGCGCTTCATTGGTGGGAAGAGCCTTGTTTGGTTGGAGAGCAAGGCAGTGGAGCAGTCTTTTTTTCGCACTGTTCACTCAAGTGTGTCTATTGTCAAAATTATGAATTGGCTCATGGGCGCGGAATAAAGATCACCCAAGACAGGCTAAGAGATATCTTTCTGGAGCTTCAAAATGATCAAGGAGCTGCAAATCTTAATCTAGTTACTCCGACACAGTATCTTCCTCAGATTGTAGAAACCCTTAAAGAACTGAAGGGTAACGGCGCGCATGCCGGCAAACTGAATATTCCCGTGGTATATAACACCTCAGGGTACGAACGGGCTGAAATAATACGCGCGCTCGATGGTCTTGTGGATATTTATCTGACTGACTATAAATATGCTTCCGCTGATCTTGCGCATAATCTTTCGAAGGCAAAAAAATATCCTGAAGTTGCACTGGAAGCAATTGATGAAATGCTCAGACAGGTTGGCGCACCTTCCTTTGATGAAAAAACGGGTCTTTTGCGCAAAGGGGTATTAGTCCGTCACCTTATTTTGCCGGGTCATGTTGAAGAATCTTGCTCGGCTGTGCGTCTTTTATGGCAGCGTTTTGGCAAAGATATTTTGCTGAGCATCATGGGGCAGTACACGCCTCTTTCCTCTATTGATAAGCTTTCTCAGTTCGGACTTGATACGGTATTAGCGCCCGAAGAGTATGAAGCAGTTCTTTCCTATGCTGATTCGCTTGGTATAGAAGATTACTTTTGGCAAGAAGGAGGATCTTGTGAAGAGAGCTTTATTCCTGCTTTCGATGGGCAGGGAGTTATGGCATAATAGTGCGCGTCGCTTTTTTGCTGGTCAAAATTTAGCAAATAGCTTGAGCTTTTTTGGCAAAGTTATGGCATAATAGTCGGCGTCGTTTTTTGCCAGTGTGGCGCAACGGTAGCGCAACTGATTTGTAATCAGTGGGTTGCAGGTTCAAATCCTGTCACTGGCTCCATAAAAACAGAAAGGTCATTGAGGGACTCTCAATGACCTTTTTTACTGATTGTAAATTCTAGAGACGCTCGTTAGCCTATTTTTGGATAAGAGCAACAAATTTCAAAGGCTTGTCGGTATTGTTTTTAATAGCATGCTCTTCGCCTTTGTCGCAAAACATGACATCTCCCGTGCAAACCTCAAGCTCTTCTCCGTTGTCGTTATAGAGCCCCTTGCCTTCAATCATGAAGTACATTTCGCTATCGTCGGCATGAACATGGTTGCCAATTTCGCATCCTGGATCAAGTGTGATGCATGAAACGTAGGTGCAGGTACCATTAAGCTGGCTCTCTTGAAGGAGTAAATCGCGAAGAATATAACCTTCGCCTCCTTGGGCATGCTCTACTTTTGCTACTTCTCTACTCTTTACTACACTCATAAAATCCCCTTTGTTCGAACTGTGAAAAAATCAAACTAAACCGTGCCCATTTGCCATGAATTGAGATATTGCACCTGCTCAGGCGTTAGGGTGTCAATTGAAACCCCCAGCGTCTCAAGCTTCACGCTCGCGATGGCGTTGTCAATATCTTCGGGAACGTCATAGCAATCAGGCTTAAGGTCTTGCGCATGCTTGATCATATATTCAGCACAAAGTGCTTGGTTTGCAAAACTCATATCCATAACGGAAGCCGGATGTCCTTCAGCACAACTAAGATTTACCAAGCGTCCTTCGGCAAGCAATACGATGGTTTTGCCATTCTCAAGCGTATATTCTTCCACTAAGGGGCGACGCGTTACATGGCTTACCGCATGTTCTTCAAGCCAAGGAATATTGATTTCAGAATTGAAGTGTCCTGAGTTACAAATAATGGCTCCGTCTTTCATATTTTCAAACATGGGGCCATCAATTACGTTGAGGTCTCCCGTGACAGTAATCCATACATCGCAAAATGCTGCAGCTTCAACGGCAGGCATAACGCGATATCCATCCATGATTGCCTCAAGTGCCTTAAGCGGATCAACTTCGCATACAATAACTTGAGCACCCATGCCTCGTGCGCGCATCGCAACACCACGGCCACACCATCCGTAGCCTGAAACAACAAGCGTACGTCCTGCAAGAAGGCGATTAGTAGCGCGAATAACTCCATCAAGCGTTGACTGTCCCGTGCCATAACGGTTATCGAAGAAATGTTTTGTTTTAGCTTCGTTTACGGCAATGATGGGATATTTGAGTTCGTTTTGATGAGCCATAGCAGCAAGACGAACAACACCGGTGGTGGTCTCTTCGGTGCCACCTACGATAGTCTCAAGTGCATCGGTGCGCTTTTCGTGAATGCGTCCTACTACGTCTGCGCCATCATCCATGGTGATCTGCGGAAGCGAATCAATAACGGCATCAATATGGCGGTAATACGTTGGAGTATCTTCTCCCTTGATTGCATAAACCGGTATTTCAAAGTGTTTAACAAGAGCAGCCGCGGTATCGTCTTGAGTGGAAAGTGGATTGGATGCACAGAGGGTGATTTCTGCGCCACCTGCTTTGAGCGTTCTCATAAGATTTGCGGTTTCGGTGGTCACATGCAAACATGCGCCAATGCGGATACCTTGGAGAGGTTTTTCTTCTTCAAAACGCTTGCGAATGGAAGCTAGTACGGGCATGTCGCGATCTGCCCATAAAATGCGATCAAGACCAGCATCAGCAAGCGATAAGTCTTTTACGTCGTAGTTCATATGAACCTCCTTAAGATCTACTAATGAGAATACCACGCACAAGAGTTGATACACGCCTAAACTGTCCTGTATGAAAGATTTGCTTTAGAAATAAATGGGAGATTTCGCCCAAAAATGAATGTTTAGAGAACGATTTGTATACATACTGCGCAGATATGACGTATAAATGTTTCCTTTTTCGAAAATATGTTTATAATCAGGAACGATTTTCCTGCTAGTAAATAGTGGGTAAAAAGGCATGCGTTCAAGGGGTTATAAGAAGAAGGCGCATGTTTTGTAAGGAGTATATTCCGTGATAGATCAGTTTTTAAGTTCGATGTCTGTTTCTTTCGTCGATATATTTAATGTCTGCGTTTTTATAGCCTTCACGTGTTGCTATGCATATCAAATCATTTATGTATTCGTAACGCTTACTCATAAGCCTCCCGTGTTGAAGGCAAAAAAGAATCATCGTTATGCAGTGCTAATTTCTGCGCGTAATGAAAATGCGGTAATCGGAGACCTTATTCACAGTATTCGTGTACAAAACTACCCGCAGGAACTCATTGATATCTTTGTAATTGCAGACAATTGTACGGACAATACCGCAGCGGTTGCTCAAGAGGCCGGCGCTATTGTGTTTCCTCGCTTTAATACCGAATTTGTTGGTAAGGGTTATGCGCTTGATTATGGCATCACCTGCATCAAAGAACATTATTCTCAAAATAACTACGAAGCCTACTTTGTTTTCGACGCCGACAACGTACTTGATGTGAACTACTTTAGAGAAATGAACAAAGTGTTTGATAACGGCGCTATGGCTTCTACCAGTTATCGTAATTCTAAAAACTACGGTTCAAACTGGATTACCGCAGGATATGCTGTATGGTTCATGCGTGAAGCAAAGTATTTGAGTCAGGCTCGCCTAACGTTAGGTACCAGTTGTGCGGTTTCAGGTACGGGCTTTTTTGTTAGTGCCAAAGTTATTGACGAAATGGGTGGCTGGAAGTTCCATCTTCTTACCGAAGATATTGAATTTTCAACCTATTCAATTACCAACGAAAAGCGCATTGCCTACTGTCCTACCGCTATGCTCTATGACGAACAGCCGTTGACCTTTAAGGATTCGTGGAACCAAAGATTTCGTTGGGCAAAAGGTTTTTACCAGGTATTTTTCCATTATGGCGCAGGCCTTGTTAAGGGAATCTTCACGAACAAAAAGGGATATCGCTTCGCTTGTTATGACATGCTGATGACTATTGCCCCCGCAATGTTGCTGACTATTATTACTATCATCTTTAATGCCATCATTATTACGCTTGGCCTAACAGGTGTTATGTCAACAGGTGCTATGATTACATCATCGCTCTCATCCATATTCTTCTGTTTGTTTAACTATACGGTATTCATGTTTATGTTTGGTGCTTTGACTACCTTTACCGAATGGGACAATATTCATTCCACAACGGGTAAGAAAATTCGTTATATGTTTACCTTCCCCTTCTTCATGATTACCTATATTCCTATTGCATTGGTAGCGTTGGTTAAGAAAGCTTCTTGGAAACCTATTCAGCACAGTATCTCTGTTGATGTGCAGGAATTTGCTCAGGCAAAATCAGATTCATCGGAGCGCATCTAGCAAACGCGCGCGAGCGTTAAGCCTCCTACCCACGACACCCCTGATTCTCTTAAGGTAAGCGCAGCTGCAAAGAGGGTAGCGCCGGTAGTGAAAACGTCATCAAGAATAAGAACAGCCGAAGGTATACCCACGTCTTTCATGAAAAAAGAATCCTGTTTATTGGAAATGCGCTCTTTTGCTGTCAGCTCTCTTTGGTCACGACTCTCTTTTTGATCAAGAAGCGAAATGAAGGGAAGCGCTGTTTCGGCTGAAAGTTCCCGTCCAATTTTGAGCATATGGTCAAAGCCACGTGTTCTCTTTGCCTGTTTTCGTGCGGGAATAGTGGTGATGATAAGCTCCGGTGGCCACGTAGGGTCAATACAGGGTTTAAGCAAAAGCGCAATGGCGCGTCCAAGACGTGCCTCTCCGCGGTCTTTGTAGGTTGTAATGAGTTTGAGCGCATTTGGCGTTGCCTGAAAAACTGACACGCATGCATCAAGGGGGATTCCGCTAAAGCCTTTTTGCTCAAGCGATACCGGATTACATTCACAGCAAACACCTTGCCCAAAGGGAGCTCCGCATAACGGGCAGGCTCGATACTGATCAATAAACGGAAGTTCAAGCCAGCAATCTTTGCAAAGTAAATGGTTCGGTGTGTCGCAGATGGCGCATCTGGTGGGCCAAAGCGTTTCGCTTACGGCAAGTTTAAGTGTTGATAGGTAAGGCTTCATTGTTTGATCGTAGCAATTGGGTTTCATTGTTTTTTCTAAAACGTTTTGATAAAAAATTGAAATTAGATGAAACGAATACGGATTTAGCCAAATAGCAAAATTTGTTTCGCGGGCTTCTGTTACACTAGGAAGGCTTCTTTTAGGTCTGTGGTTGCGGCTTTAGCCAAGTCCAGGGCAGATGCGGTCAAAAGGATCCACGTAAGCTATCGTTTATTCGAAGCGAGCATGGCGCATCCTAGAGGTAAGACGTACCGCTTGAATTTGCAACATGGGGTTGCACGAGCGAGAGGGCGATGTGAGTAGCTTAGTCCCAGTGCGCGAGTGTGGGGTCAAAGACCAGGTCAGCTAAAAGAAGCAGTGTAATGATCCAGAAGGGGTTTTTATATGAAACGAGCAATCTCCGTAGTTTTAACATTGGTTTGCGCCCTTTGCGTTTGTGTAGCTTTTACCGGGTGCGCGTCAAAAGAATATACGCCTGAAAAGAAACAGCAAACGGTTAAAGATACTGCGCTTAATTCGGCTGGGACATTACGCGTTGGCGTAGATGCTTCAAGTGCGCCTTATGCTACCGAATCATCAGGTCAAATTGTTGGCATCAATGTTGATATTGCCGCGGCAATTGCTGACCAACTTGGTCTCAAGCTTGAATTGGTAGACGTGGGAAGCAATTCCACGAAAGCATTCACCAGCGAAAATGTGGACATTGTCATGGGTGTTCAGTCTGAAAATTCTGCCTATTGGCTTAGCGATTCCTATATGAGTTCTGCTGTTGCTCTGTTTGCAACTGATAAAAATGCAACCGCTCCTGCAAGCTCAGGTTCGTTCAAAATTGCCGCTCAGTCTTCTTCTATGAGTGCCTATGAGGTAACCGATAAATATGGAGAGAAGGTACTAACATCTTCGCCTGATCTTTCAACCGCCTTTACTTCATTGCAGAACAAATCAGTTGATTATGTTGCAGCTGATAGCATTATTGGCGCCTATATTGCGCGCTCTTCGGGTGCATCGGTATATCCTATTGCCCTGCTCCAAGATCCGGTTAAATATAGCGTCGCCGTGTCTTCAACAAACACAGAGCTTCAGTCTGCTATTAAAGGGGCTCTTTCAACCATTAACAAAAATGGACTCGTTTCAGTTGTGATGAACAAGTGGCTTGGAAATACGACGAATCTTTCTTCTCTCAACGTGATCAAGAAAGCATCGTAGAGACAAGAGGAGCATTTTTAAGCTTTCTTTAAGATTTATGACGCACTTAAAGAGAAATGTTTTCATGAAGGTTACAAGTAGAAGAGCGGGTTTGTTACTCGCTCTTCTTTTTTATGATTAAAGCTAGAAAAAGATATTTGCCAAATGAAGTGCATATATTGTTTTGATAGAAGTATCGATTTGTTAGGAGAAGAGAGATGGATGAAAAGCTGTCTCGCAAAACTACCATCAAGATTTTCTTGATAGGTTTTGTGGGTGCATTGATTGCTTGCATTATTGCTTTCGCAGTATATTCAGCGGTCGGGAAGGGAAATACCGTAACAATTGGTAGCGAAGGTTCTGGTACTACCATTAATGTTTCGGGGGACGATACAACGCTTGCAGAAGTGGTCTCTCAAAAAGCTCTTCCTTCGGTAGTCAATATCAACGTATACACTCAGACACAAACGCAGGGTTTTACGCGCTCAAGTAACTCGAGCTCGTCTACTTATACCCAGTCGTCATTGGGTTCAGGCGTCATTTTGTCTCAGGATGGCTACATTTTGACCAACTATCACGTCATTGAAGATGCGGCAAAACTGCAAGTTGTTGCATCGGGCGGAGAATATGAAGCAAAGGTTGTTGGCACGGATGCTTCAAGTGACTTGGCGGTTATAAAAATTGACGCAACTGGTCTCACGCCTATTGAAATTGGTAGCTCTTCCAACTTGGTTACCGGCGAATGGGTTATGGCGCTTGGTAGCCCCTTTGGCCTTGAGCAGTCGGTATCTACCGGTATTGTTTCGGCAACCAGCCGTTCCTCCTCTTCGCTCTATAGCTCTGAATCGGAGGCAATTTATACCAACATGATTCAAACCGACGCAGCTATCAACCCAGGCAATTCGGGTGGTGCGTTGGTAGATAAGAACGGCAAGCTCATTGGTATCAATACCATTATTGCTTCTACCTCAGGGTCTAGCTCAGGCGTAGGATTTGCAATTCCAGTTGACTATGCAATGAACATCGCTCAGCAAATCATTGAAGGCAAGACCCCAACTCATGCACAGCTTGGCGTTTCACTTACCACTATCAACTCTCAGCTTCAGAGTCGTTACAACTTAGCAGTAAGCGAAGGAGCCTATATTTCGAAGGTTTCCTCCGGTTCGGGCGCTGAAAAAGCAGGGCTTGAAGAAGGCGATATCGTAGTCAAGGCTGGCGACACCAAGATAACTTCGGCAAGCGATTTGATTATTGCTGTTCGCTCTCACAATCCAGGTGACACCATAACGCTTACGTACAACCGATCAGGCACAGAGCAAACGGCAACAGTTACCTTGGGCTCAGATTCTTAAAACAAAGTGAAGAACTAGAGATCTTGGCAAGAAATCCTCTGTCTTTTGCAGAGGATTTCTTTTTTTACGGTAAGATGAAGTGCAGTATCAAACAACGAAAGGATACGTATGGGCTCAGACTATAAATATAGACGAGTACTTCTTAAATTATCTGGTGAGGCTTTGATGGGAGAGGCCGGATATGGCATTGACCCTAAAGTTGTTGAGGAACTTGCTATTCAGATCAAAGAGATCGTTGATGATGGCATTGAACTTGCTATTACCGTAGGTGGTGGCAATATTTTTAGAGGCCTTGCGGGATCTGCCGAAGGTATGGATCGCGCCCAAGCAGACTATATTGGCATGCTTGCCACCTGTATGAATGCTCTTGCACTTCAAGATGCATTTGAGAGACATGGCATTCTTACGCGCGTTATGAGCGCCATTGAAATGCGTCAGGTTTCTGAGCCTTATATTCGCCGTCGTGCTGTTCATCATCTTGAAAAAGGATACGTTGTTATTTTTGCTGCCGGCACCGGCAATCCTTATTTCACCACCGACACCACCGCAGCATTGCGCGCCTGCGAAATTAATGCAGAGTGCCTCATGAAGGCTACTAAGGTGGATGGCATCTATGACGATGACCCTCTGAAAAATCCAAATGCTAAGCGTTTTGAAACAATTAGCTACATTGATGTTTTGGCAAAAGAGCTTCATGTTATGGATTCAACAGCCACGTCTTTGTGTATGGACAACAATTTGCCTATTCTTGTATTTGACCTTACTGTTCCGGGTAATATTTCCCGTATTTTAAAGGGTGAAAACATTGGCACTACCGTTGTTTCTTCTCATTAGAAACTAGAAAAAAGAACTGCAAAATATATTGCATAAACAAAGGGGTTTAAAAAATGATTAAAGACACCATGGATAAAGCAAAAAAGCGTATGGAAGGTGTTTTGGCTCAGCTTTCCGATAATTTTGCTTCCGTTCGCACCGGTCGAGCAAATGCCATGATCCTTGATAGAGTGAAAGCTGAATATTACGGAATGCTCACTCCCGTAAATCAGATGGCAGCTATTAAAACCCCTGATGCTCATACGCTTATCATTGAACCGTGGGACAAATCTGCACTTGGCGCAGTTGAGCAGGCAATCCTTAAATCAGATTTGGGTGTTACGCCTAATAATGACGGTTCTGTTATTCGTCTTCCTTTTCCTCCTTTGACTGAGGAACGTCGTCGTGAGTTGGTTAAGCAGTGCAAAGCTTACGCTGAAGAGGCTCGCATTGCTATTCGTAATGCTCGTCGTGATGCTAATTCAGAAATTGACAAGATGGTAAAAACTGACAACCTTCCTGAAGACGAAAAGCGTCGTGCAGAAGATGAAATCCAAAAGATCACTGATAGCTTCATTGCTTCAATTGATGATGCCTTCAAGGCAAAAGAAGCAGAGGTAATGGCTATCTAGCCTCGTAGGTGATGTCATGATGAGAAAACCTCTGACAACCATTTTTCCTCAGGTTCCTGCCGATATCGACATTTCGCGCTTTGACGAACATGCGGTTCCGCGCCATGTGGCCATTATTATGGATGGTAACGGTCGCTGGGCAAAGAAGCGTGCGCTCAATAGACTCAAAGGACACAAAGCGGGTATCGAAGCTGTTCGTGAAGCAATTCGTTGCGCCAATGATATTGGGGTGGATTATCTAACCATCTATTCGTTTTCTACTGAAAACTGGAAGCGCCCTCAAGAAGAAGTAGTGGGTCTCATGGAGCTTTTCGCTAAGACCATGCTTGCTGAAGTTGATGGCTTACACGAAGAGCAGGTTCGCGTGCGAACCATCGGGGATCTTTCTATGCTTCCTGAAGAAACCAGAGACGCTTTTGATAGCGCTTGGGAAAAAACAAAAAACAACACCGGCATGACGCTTGTTGTGGCGGTCAATTATGGCTCGCGCCAAGAAATTATTCAGGCGGTTGAAAAAACTGCAGAACAGCTTATGAAAAACGGTGCTGACAATGAAGGCTCCCCCAATATTGAAGAGCTGTTTGAGAGCAATCTTTATACTGCAGGCATTCCAGACCCAGATCTGCTCATTAGAACAAGCGGAGAACTGAGGATTTCCAACTTTTTGTTGTGGCAAATTGCTTATACGGAATTGTATTGTTCTGAGGTGTTGTGGCCTGACTTTACGCGCTATGACATGCTCAGAGCCGTTCTTGCTTACCAGGGCAGAGAACGTCGTTATGGGGCGTTGTGATTTATGCCTGAGATCCGAATACGTAAATCATTCAATAGGTCATCAAAGCCAGCGAGAGAAGAAGTTCTTGTTCAAGGAGAAGGGGTGCCTTTTGAAGAAGAAGGCGGAAAGGTTACGCCTCCCTTTCAATCTGTTGAATTTGAACAAGAAATTCTGGATGAAATTCCTCTCAAAACTACCAAATCGCAAGAAAAATCTAGGGCGATTAAACAAAAGGCTCTTGATAAAACTCCTAAAAAGCTTAAGAACCCTTCTGAGCTTCAGGTACGTATTCGAACGGGCGCTATTTATATAGTGCTCACCGTTGTTTGTGTCTTATTTTCTGAGGCAACAACGGCTCTCTATTTAGCATTGCTCTCAGCAATTTGTGCGAGCGAATTTTATTTGATGTTGCGCTCAGATGCAAAGCTTCCTAACGAATTTCTGGGGATAATTGCCTCAGCCCTTTTTCCTATTGTCATGTGGTTGCTTGGCATACCGGGAGTAGTGGGAACGTTTGTTGTCTTCGTTATAGTGCTCTTAGTGTGGTACGTATTTTGGCTTCCCGCCCGTGTGGGAGATGTGGCAGTCAGTCTGTTTGGCGCCATCTATACCGGCCTGTCTATGTCATCGGCTATGCTATTGCGCATGGTTTTGCCTGATTACTGGGGTGGCGTATTGGTGCTTGGCATCTTTATGAGCATCTGGGCAAATGACGCATTTGCTTATTTGATTGGCTCAGCCATTGGAAAGCATAAGCTTGCCCCAAGCGTTTCGCCTAAAAAAAGCTGGGAAGGCTTTATTGCTGGCTTAATTGCTTCTATGGGGTTCTGGTGTTTACTCACCCTTATCCCAAGCATGGATATGTCTATAGTCCAGGCTCTTATTTTTGGCTTTTTCTGTGGTCTTGCGGGCGTTTTAGGTGATCTAGTAGAGAGCAGAATCAAGCGCAATTCTGGCGTAAAGGATTCTGGCACTATTATGCCTGGCCATGGCGGATTGCTTGACAGATGCGATTCGCAATTTTTAGTAACCTTGCTCGCAACACTTCTTTTGGTGCTTTTTCATTGTATTCCGTATTCGTTTTAAGCCAGAAGAAACCAAGTGCGCAATAGTGGCGCCATAACGTATAACGAGTTGATTCATCGGGGGTGTTTTCACGATGTCAATAGAGAATAGAAAACCAAAACGCATTGCTGTCCTTGGCTCAACAGGTTCAATTGGTGTGCAAACCTTAGATGTTGTACGGCAACATCCCTCAGAGCTAGAAGTGGTTGCTCTGGCAGTGAATAGTCGCATTGAAGAGCTAAGCAAGCAAATGCTGGAATTTAAGGTCAGCCATGTTGCTATTGGGGATAAAACCTGTGCTGGAGCTACGGTTGAAGACAAGCTCAAGGCCACCATGAGCTCTTATGCCACCCCTTCATCAGAAGAAGGGTCATCAATTGGGTTTGGTTCTGATGCGGTAGTTGGCTTGTGTCATCTGCCTGAGGTTGACATGGTAGTCAATGCCCTTGTGGGTGCAGCGGGTCTTCGCGCAAGTTATGAAACGCTTAAGGCTGGCAAAAAACTTGCTTTGGCAAATAAAGAATCGTTGGTAGTAGGGGGAGACCTCATTATGCCCCTATCAACACATGAAACATTGCTTCCTATTGATTCTGAGCATGGTGCTATTTACCAGTGTCTACTTGGCGAAGATTCCAAAGAAGTGTCAAAGCTTTGGGTTACGGCTTCGGGTGGTCCTTTTAGAGGCAAAAAGAGAGCAGATCTCATTGATATAACCCCCGAACAGGCTCTTGCTCATCCTACCTGGAATATGGGAAGAAAGATTTCCATTGATTCTTCAACGCTAATGAATAAAGGCCTTGAAGTGATAGAGGCACACCATTTGTTTTCGTTTGATTATGACCGCATAGAGGTGGTTGTTCAGCCTCAGAGCGCCATTCATTCCATGGTTGAATTTTCAGATGGTTCGGTAAAGGCTCATTTGGGAACAACCGATATGCGCATTCCTATTCAGTTTGCACTGAGTTATCCTAAGCGATGGTCGGCGCCGGTTGAGCCTCTTGATTTTAGAACGCTGGGCACCTTGGAATTTGAGGCGCCTGACACAGAAACCTTTAGATGTCTTGCTCTTGCGCGAATGGCAGGAAAGACGGGTGGCACGCTTCCGTGCGTTATGAATGCTGCAAATGAGATAGCGGTTGCCGGTTTTCTTGATAGGCAATGTTCTTATTTAGGTATTGCCGAAATTGTAGAGCGCTCTATGGAACAAATTGGTTCAACTGCTGTTGAAAGCATCGAGCAACTCTTAGGGATAGACGCTCAAGCGCGTCAGTGCGCAACGGCTTTGTTGAAGGCAGGATATTAGTAGTAATGCAAATCATTGAAACCATACTTATTGCAACGCTACTACTAGGCTTTTTGGTCTTCATTCATGAGGGTGGGCATTTTGTGGTCGCACGAGCATTTCGTGTTCGCGTTACTGAATTCATGATTGGATTCCCCGGGCCAAATATTGGCTTTACCAGAAAAGGAACACGGTTCGGCATTACAGCGGTTCCGCTGGGAGGCTATGCAAAAGTTTGTGGCATGCTTCCCAAACCAGATGATCCGCAATTCAAAGAGATCTTAGGCTATGTCTACGACCGAGGTGAAGCAACCTATCAAGAAGTTGCTCAGGTTTTTTCTCTTGAAGAAGAGGAAGCATTCGGCCTGCTAGAGGTGCTGGTAGATTGGGGTTCTTTAGAGCATCCAACCAGAAGGCGCATGGACAATACCTATCGCACGCCACAAAGGGGCGAAATTCCTTGTGGCACAGCCTATGATGTAAATGATCTCGATACGTTTTATAAAGAGGAAGAATCCCAGCAGTACTGTTCCATTTCTTTTTGGAAGCGTGTTTGCATTTTAGCTGCAGGTCCTTTGATGAATCTTATCTATGCCATGCTGATGTTTGTGATTATCTATTCGGTGCTTGGCGTTGATATTCAAAATACTACCACCGGAGAAATCAGACACATTGTGCTCAATCCGCTGGATTCAATTGTGGCAGGTTTTCGCTATATCGGAACAGTGGTAGTGGCAATTGTTGGCTTGTTTAATCCTGCAACTGCAGCAGAGACCGTTTCAAATTCTACTTCCATTATTGGTATTGCGGTTTTATCACGTGACGCTTTTGAGGCGGGATTGGTGAACATATTGTCCTTTTCGGCAATTATCTCGGTATCGTTAGGGCTTATGAACCTCCTTCCTATTCCTCCCCTTGATGGCGGAAGATTGCTTATTGAAATCATTCAAAAGATAATCGGAAGGCCGGTGTCAGTCCGCGTGCAAAATTATTTGAGTACGGCCGGATTTTTACTCTTTATGCTCTTTTTTATTGTTATGGTTAATCAAGATATTCAGCGATTTATTTTTGGAAATTGGGGTTAGGGCATGTCGAGCGAGATTAAGAGTAAACCCAATCAAAAAACCCGAAGAGTTTATGTAGGGAAGGTGCCAATCGGAGGTGGAGCTCCGTGTGCGGTGCAGTCCATGCTTAACCTTCCTTTGGAAGACGTTGATGCTAATATTGCGCAGATAGAACGCCTTGCTCAGGCCGGTTGCGAAATAATCCGCATTGCTATTCCGTCTAAAAAAGACCTGGTCTATTTTGGTGAGATATGCAAAAAATCGGTGCTTCCCGTGGTGGCCGATATCCATTTCAGTGCCGAAATTGCCATTGAGGCTGCGCGTCTGGGCGCTGCGAAACTTCGCATAAATCCGGGCAACATTGGTGGCCTTGAAAAGACAAAACCTGTTATTGAAGCAGCAAAAAAAGCGCAGATTCCTATCAGAATTGGCGTAAATGCTGGATCACTTGATGCTGATATTGCAGAACGTTCTGACATAACGCTTGCCCAAAAGCTTGCGCTTTCAGCCAAAGGATATGTGGACTTTTGCTTTGATCAGGGATTTTATGAGGTAGTCGTTTCCGCCAAAGCGCATGACGTTACCACCACGGTAGAGACGTATCGTCTGCTTGCAAAAGAAATACCAAAAGTTCCGCTTCATATTGGCGTAACAGAAGCAGGAACGCTTTTCCAGGGGCTTGTTAAATCAAGTGCGGGGTTAGGCATTTTACTTGAAGAGGGTATTGGCGATACCATGAGAATCTCGCTCACCGATGATCCGGTGGAAGAAATTCGTGCCTGCTGGACGCTTCTTTCCGCGCTAGATCTGCGAAGAAGAAACCCTGAACTTATCAGTTGCCCTACTTGCGGGCGTTGCAAAGTTGACCTTATTGGCCTTGCTAAAGAAGTTGAAGCTCGTTTGAGTGAAGTGAATAAACCGTTGCAGGTTGCAGTGATGGGTTGTGTTGTTAATGGGCCAGGGGAGGCATCGAATGCCGACATTGGTGTGGCCTGTGGAGATGGCTCAGGAGTAATTTTTTCCCAAGGGAGAACCTTGCGTCGGGTAGAAGAGACGGCTATCGTTGATACTCTTATGGAAGAGATAGGAAAACTATGACAGAAGTTATGCGCTTAAGTGAACAATACGTTCCAACGTTAAAAGAAGATCCCGCAGATGCTGAAATTGCAAGTCATCGCTTGCTTGTTCGTGCGGGTATGATTCGAAAAGTTGCTTCAGGAGTATATGCATTTTTGCCTTTAGGCATGAAGGTGCTCTCCAAAATTGAACAGATTGTTCGCGAAGAGATGGACGCTACGGGCGCAAGAGAAATTCTTATGCCAGCTTTGCAACCATCTGAGCTTTGGCATGAAAGCGGACGCTGGGATGATTATGGTCCTGAGCTTATGCGTCTCAATGACCGCCATGATCATGGCTTTTGTTTAGGGCCAACACACGAAGAGCTTATTACCGCTTTGGTTAGAAACGAACTGCGCTCGTATCGCCAGTTACCAACGACGCTCTATCAAATTCAGTCAAAATTCCGTGATGAAATTCGCCCCCGTTTTGGCCTTTTACGCAGTAGGGAATTTATCATGAAAGATGCCTATAGCTTCCATGATTCTCAAGAGTCTTTGCAGGAAACCTACGATGTTATGAGCGAAGCCTATGGAAGAATTTGCGAGCGCGTAGGGCTTGATTATCGTCCTGTTGAGGCTGATCCAGGTCAAATTGGCGGAAGTGTGACCTGCGAATTCATGGCTCTTGCTGACGCTGGTGAGGCCGAACTGGTATATTGCCCTGCTTGCGATTTTGCTGCAAATACTGAAGCGGGCGCCTGTATAGCTAAACCAGGCGAATATGAAGCAAGCGCCTGTGAAAAAATTTCAACCCCCGGCATAAAGACCATCGCTTCCTTGGCTGAGTTTCTTCATATCGAAGAAAATGCAACCGTTAAAGCTATGGTTGGAAAAAATGCTCAAGGTGAAGTGGTTGCGCTATTCATTCCTGGCGACCATGAACTCAACGAGATCAAGGTGGCGCGCGTAATTGAAGGTTTCGAGCTTCTTGACGACGAAGAAATCAAGAATGCGCAACTTCCTAAGGGCTCTATTGGACCGGTCAACCTTCCTCAGGGAATTAAGGTTTATGCGGATGAATCACTCAAGCCAATTGTGCGCTGGGTTGTGGGCGCAAATGAAGACGGCTTCCACTTTGTGGGCGCAAAACAAGGCGAAGACTTCACCGTGGATGTTTGGGCAGATCTTTCAGTGGTACGTGCAGGAGATGCTTGTCCTCACTGTGGCAAAGCGCTTGAAGGCGCGCGTGGCATAGAAGTTTCCCAGGTATTCCAGCTCGGAGACAAATACTCTAAAGCAATGGGTGCGGTCTATTCTGCCGAAGATGGCTCTGATCAGCCCTTTATCATGGGTTGCTATGGCGTTGGTGTTACCAGAACGCTGGCTGCAATCGTAGAACAGCACAATGATGACCGTGGCATTATCTGGCCTTTATCCGTTGCTCCTGCTCATGTTTGCGTCATTCCTTTGACTATAGGGGACGAAGAAGTTTTCCCTGTTGCTGAACAGATTGCTCAAGAGCTTTCCGGAGACGGATTTGAAGTTGCCCTCGATGACCGTAAAGAGCGTCCTGGCGTTAAATTTGCCGATGCGGATCTTATTGGTTGGCCTATTCAGGTGGTAGTAGGGAAGCGCGGTCTTGCAGAAGGAAATGTGGAAATAAAGGTTCGTGCAAAAGACGAAAAGAGAAATGTTCCTTTGGAATCGGTACGTGAAGCACTTGCGTTTGCTCGTCGCATCAAGCGTAAAAAGCCGGTTCTGTAATAGGCCGGACAGGATCTTATTGAGCTTGTGATGGCAACATTAAAAATGGCGAATACTTCTAAAAAAATACCAGAGCTTTTAGCGCCTGCAGGCGGGATGGAGCAGCTTTCCTATGCCCTTCATTTTGGTGCGGATGCCGTCTATCTTGCCTGCGATAAGTTTGGCCTTCGCCAGCGTGCGCAAAATTTTTCTCTTGAAGATTTACCCGGTGCTGTTGAGCTTGCCCATAAGCACGACGCGCGCGTTTATGTGACGTGCAATGCCTATGCTCACGACGCTGAACTTGCGGACTTGCCACATTATGCCCAAGCGCTTGAGCGTGCGGGGGTAGATGCGGTTATCGTAAGTGACTTAGGTGTCATGAAGATCATCAAGGAAAACGCTCCAACTGTAGCGCTTCATATCTCAACACAAGCTTCTGTTTCTAATGCTTGGGCAGCACAGGCTTTTTATGAGATGGGAGCGCGTCGCATTGTCTGTGCTCGCGAAATGTCTTTAGCAGAAATTGCCCAGTTGAAGCAAAGTATTCCTAAAGATATGGAAGTCGAAGTTTTTGTTCACGGTGCAATGTGCATGGCAATCTCAGGGCGCTGTTTGATCAGTGACTACCTAACTGGCAGATCAGCCAATCAGGGTCACTGTGTTCAGCCTTGCAGGTGGGGTTATACCCTGGAAGAATCGTCACGTCCGGGTCAGCATTTCCCTATTGAGGAAGATGAAGCAGGCACTTATTTGATGAACTCTAAGGATCTCAACATGATTGAGCACCTTGATGAGCTTATTGAGGCGGGTGTTGATTCAATAAAGATTGAAGGAAGGGTGAAAAAGGCCTTCTATGTTGCCACGGTAGTCAATGCTTATCGTCATGTCCTTGACGGGGACGGCAAGGTGGACACCTGGGCAAAAGAACTTGATACCATTTCTCATAGACCCTATTCAACCGGTTTCTTTTTTGGTCCGGCAGAACAATCCTGTTCAGCTGACATTTATATGCAACGCTACGATTGGGTAGGCGAAGTTATTTCTGCCACCCAAAGAGAAGATGGTCGTTGGGATATACAGGTGTATTGCAGAAACCGCTTCTATCTCGGTGACACGCTGGAAGTATTGAGCCCTCATCAGGATATTTTCGCCTTTAGTGTTGACGGGCTGTGTGAAGTCTTTGCTGAAGATGCTCACGTTCCCTGTGATGTTGCCAATAAAGCAATGGGGCGTTATTGCCTTGTTTGCGATAAGGAATTATTCCCTCATGACATTTTGCGAGTTATGAGAAAAGATCCTTCGCGAAAAAATTAAGCTTTGTCTGTACTTAAAAATAGTTCGCTGTTACTATCAATTCATATTTAACTATAGAGAGGAGCAAATATGGGAAGGCAGTCCGAAGAGGCTCTTTCAGTTGCATCAGTAGGAGAACTTATGGAGTATCTTTCGAAGACACATTCGGCCTACATGCAATATGGTACTCAGACGTATTACTTAACCGATGCAAATGATATTTACTGGAGGGCACAAGATACCAATCAGCTCAATGAGAAAGGTCATTTTGTTGATTGTAGCGAGCTCATTCCTATGATTAGAGACTTTGTGGAACTTCCTTTCATTGATGGCAAATCTATCAAAGATGTATTTGATAGAGCCACCTTTTATCCTTCTATCAAAATTGAAGGACAAGGCACTCCCGTTCCTATAATCTAGAAATCTGTTCTTGACCGTTTGTGTCTGAGAGCTTTATACTAGACAACGCACTTCGGGGCATTAGCTCAGCTGGGAGAGCGCATGGCTGGCAGCCATGAGGTCAGGGGTTCGATCCCCCTATGCTCCACCATATGTTTCCAGGCCAGGTACTTATACCTGGCCTGTTTTATTGTGTGCCGAGCGTGCGCGTGCCTCTGATGGGTGAAAGTTCCTAGTGTGCCCGAGGGTAAGCGCAAAGATAGCTAAGAAAGGTTGGGATATGAAGGTAGCGGTAAGTGCCTGTTTGCTGGGGCGTCCTTGTCGGTATGATGGAAAATCAAAACCTTGCGAAGCAGTGCGCGCATTTGTGGAAGATTTAGACGTTGTTCCGGTATGTCCAGAAGTGATGGGTGGGCTTTCTATTCCTCATCCTCCGAGCGAAATTCAAACGAAGGAACCAAATCTTGTTGTGAGGGATTCTGCGGGCAAAGACACTACGGAGTTTTTTGTGCAAGGTGCCGAAAACGCTCTTGAGAAGGCGCTATCAAACGATGTCACCCATGCAATCCTCAAAGCAAAATCACCCTCATGTGGCGTTGGAGAAATCTATGACGGCACGTTTTCAAAAACGCTGGTAAAGGGAGACGGCATAGCTACTCGTTTGTTTAAGGATGCAGGAATATGTGTTGCAACTGAAAAAACCTTTGAGGAAGTTTTTGGCTTATAGCGCGCGGGGAGCGTAAGTAAGATCCTAGCGCCCGGAGAGAACAAATACACTCCCAGGACTAGGAGCATTAGACTCAAGGCAAGCTCAAACCCAGAGCTGGGTTCAGAATCTGAGGATATGAACTGAAAACTTGGGATAAGACAAATGAAAGCGTCAGATGAGGGCTCAGGGCAAAAAAAAACGCCACGAAGCGACGACATTATGGAAAAAATATGAAGGTGAAAAAGCGGTGAGGGGTTAAGCGTGAACAACGAGGTTTTCTGAGTTTCCTTGAAGGTAATTTTGAACCGCTTGAAGGGCGTTTCCTGAGGCTCCTGAGACAACCGTTATTCCTGCCTTATTCATTGACTCAATGTCATTTTGTGAGATGGTTCCGCAGAGAAGAACGCGAACTTCAATTTGGCGCAAGAAATTAGCCTGTGAACCACAGAGGTGGCCTTGGCTGGGCAGATTGCGTGAATCAACCAATTGATTATCTACAACTTTGTAGTAATTGAAATTAGTGCAACAACCAAAATGGTTGCATACTTCTAATCCTTCACTTGCTACGGCAATTCTCATTATTCTCGTTTCTCGGGTAAATCCTTCTTTTTAACGATAAAGCGAAATAGGGGTTAAATTGTTCTCGTATCGCCTAACGGGATAAATTACCGATGAAAAGAGCAAAAAAATTTTTTTCAATAAACTCTTGCCAAAATCAAAAAGCTTTGCAATAATACACGAGCTGTATTTAGCAGTTTTTAGTCCCCATCGTCTAGCGGTTAGGACGCCGCCCTTTCAAGGCGGAAACACGGGTTCAATTCCCGTTGGGGGCACCATTACCTACACAAACCCGAACTTCACCGAGGTTCGGGTTTTTTAATATGAGAAAAGGAGCGTTCGTGAAAAAGCTCATTGCTCAATTCATGAAATTTGGCGTTGTTGGCGTCATTGCGTTCATTATAGACTTCGGCGTGATGGTGTTTTTGACCGAAGTCTTTGGCGTTCCTTATCTCATCAGTACCACGGTTGCTTTCGTTGTTTCGGTTATTTTCAACTACGTGGCTTCAATGCGCTATGTATTTGTGCGAAAAGACGACATGAGCCGTCATCGCGAATTTATTATCTTCATTGTGCTTTCGGTCATAGGCCTTATATTGAATGACATTTTCATGTGGCTGTTGGTTGATTTGATTTTCATTGATTACCGAATCTCAAAAATCATTACTACCATTTTGGTTGCTATTTGGAATTTTGTTTCAAGAAAAATTTTTCTTGAAGATCACAGCAAAGCATAGAGCGTCTGTCGCTTCCTCCTCAAGCGCATGCTTGGTCTAGCAAAACCACCCAATCAGGGAGGATCTCGCGTACTACTTTGCCTGTTGTCCCTTCCTTGAGCGCATGCTTGGTCTAGAACCCCTTTGAAATGGATGCAATGCTCTGTTTGGGCTCCCATTGGCCTGGGTGGCATCTTTCTTCCAGAATCCCTTCAAATTGCGTGCTTGTGCGCGCTTTGCTTCGCTAAAAACTCTACACATTTGATTGAAGTTTTTACTCAGAGCTAGTTCTGCTCTTTGACAGGGGAGAAGCTTAGTAATTTTTACGTATAAATACTATTTTTTGTGTACGAGCGTTCTGTTTGCAACGATAATAAATGTATCGTTGATTTAAAGGAGAATTTGCGTGAACGTTCAGTTTAAAGTCATGAGAAAATCAGGCGATAAAGCCTATATTCTTTCTGAGATAACTGGCTACGATGAACGCCTGCCGGTCGTGCTGACTGCATCTACTGAATCGGGAGTTCGCATTCCCTCAGATTCCTTTCCTTTTTGCAACGATAAAGATCCTATCGCCGTTGAATCCATCCTTGCCGATGCTGCATTTGCAAGCTATTCAGACAACCCTTCTGTTCCACATACAAAAAATACTGCGGGCGTAAGGTTTTTCGTTGTTGTTTTGCCTTGGATGAAGATTCGTCGATGGATCCTAGAATTTAATGCCATTGATGCTACCGGAGAGGTAGCAGAACATTGCGTCAAGAAACTTGACCTAGAATCGGTTAAGTGGTTTTCGCGTCTTGACTCTCGCGTTAATCAAACACAGAGCAAGCTTATTGAGCAGCTTGATGGCCGTTTCATTCATGACAGAATTCACATTTCGTTCGTTCGTGCTTTTGAGCAAGATGGCATTTATATGGTCTCAGCGCTTCTAGAGATGCCCTATCACGAAGAAAGCGTTATTGAGCTTGATTATCTTGATAACCAAGGACAGGCGCTCTCTCTTGATTCGTATCTCATTGAAGATAGCGTTGCTCATGTTGTTGATTATGGCTTTTTCGAGCGTCGCTACATGATGGTCTCTTTTGAGGTTGAGGTTGACCACCCTGAGGTTTGCTTGTGTGCAACAGATACTGTTGGAAGCGTAGCGCCCGGCTTTGCAATGCTCGGTCAAAACAGCCTTCAGGAATTGCTGGAAGAGTTTGAAGAAAAAACCACCGATGCCTATGAAGATAAAAATTATCACGAGTGGTTTAAGCGCTCATGTGAGCCAGATTTTCCTACCTTGCTTGAGCAAGTTTCACTGCGCTTTGATCATGCTCCTCTGATCAGCATCGTTTGTCCGCTCTCTGATACACCGAGTCACCATCTCTATGACGTTGTTAGCTCAATGCTTATTCAAAGCTATGGGAAATGGGAGCTTATTTTAGTAACCACTTCTCCTGATAGTGGCTCAATTTCTGATTTGGTTTCATCCTTTGATGATGACCGCGTCTATGTGCTTGATGCCAGCCATACTTCTTCTTTGGCTGAGCAAATCAATGCAGGCCTGCTTGCCGCTGAAGGCGAATTCGTTGGAATAATTCGCTCATGCAACAAAATGGCACCTAATGCGTTATTTGAATATGTGCGCGTGATTAACGAACAGCCTGAATGTGATTTTATCTACAGTGATTCAGATACCTTTGATGTTGAAGGCATACATTCTCATCCAGTTTTGCGACCTTCATTTTCTCCTGAATTATTGCGCTCTTGCTACTACCTAGAGGGTTTTTACCTTGTGCGCTCAACTCTTCTTTTGCGTGCTGGGTTACTCTCGGATGAATTCAAGGGTGCGCTTGGGTATGATTTGGCTCTGCGCTGTACTGAACAGGCGCGAAAAGTATGTCATGTTCCGCGTGTTTTGTATCACAAGCGAAAAGGCTGGACGCTTATGCCTTTAGATGAAGAGGCAGGCAGACGCGCATTGGTGGGGCATTGTCGCAGAGTGGGACTAAAAGCTGAGGTAATGAAGCTTGCATATGATGGGTGCTATCAGGTTCGTCATGTTATGGCTGAATGTCCCCATGTGGTAGTTGTTATTCCAACGGAAAACAACCCTGATGTCTTAAGCTCATGCATTAAATCAATCTATTCTAAAATTCAGTATCACAATTTTGAGGTAGTCGTGGTAACGGTTGGAGACGTTGAGGCGCAATCGCAGCGCGTCTACGATGAACTCTCTGATCGTTTTGAAACGCTTTCGTTTTTATCTTGGGGCGAAGAATTTAACCGGGCACGAATTGCAAACTATGCAGCTTCTCAAACCGAAGGAGAATTTCTTCTTTACCTCAATGATGACACCAAGGTGATCACTCAAGATGCCCTACAGATTATGCTGGGCTATTTTCAGTCCGAAAATGTTGGCGTGGTTGGTCCTCGTCAGCTGTTCATTGATGGAACCATTGAGCATGCGGGAATCGTGCTGGGTGGTTCAAGGGCTATCACGCCTCTTTCGCGTTATTTGCCTACTCATCTCAAAGGGCTTTTTTATCGCTTAGGTGTTGCTCAAAATGTCTCTGCGGTTACGGGAGACTGCATGATGGTTCGCCGGAAAACCTTTGATGAAGTGGACGGCTTCACTGAGCTGTTCACTATGTTTTGTTCCGATGTTGATTTTTGCCTCAAGGCTCAAGAGAAGGGGTACTACACCGTTTATACTCCTCATGTTGATTTGAGTCACTTTAGAAGCGTTTCAAGAATTAGAAATTATTCGAAGGCACTTCGGGTAAGAAAAAAGCGCGAAGCAGCATTGCTACAATACTATTGGCCCAAGTATTTTGTAGAAGGAGATGCTTTCTACAATTCTAATCTTGACCCTGATAGCTCGTATTTTGCGCTCAAGAAGCTACCCGAATAAGCATATAAAGAAGGAATTAGCATGATTGTTCGCCTTGAAAGTATGTGTCATGGTGATGGCAAAATTTATTTGCAAATGGCCATCGACCGCATGTCAAGCGGTTCTTTGCTGTTGCTAGATGCACGGCTTAAAGACGGCTCCATTGTTCCTGCTCATCTTTTTCCTTTTGTGCCACAGAGCAATGAATCGAAGGCAAACTTTGTTGTTGTTTTGCCCCATTTTGAAGTTCGCGAAATAGATCTAAATTTCACCGAATATAGCGGAGAGAATGAACCCTTAGGTCAAAGCAAGCTTACGGTTGAAACAAGCGCACTTCGCTGGAAAACGCGTTTTAATACGCTCGTACGCAATGAGCTTACCTATCTGATGTTTTCAATTGAGCGCGAATATTCAATTGACCGCATGAATGTCTTTTTCACTGATGCAATTGATGATGGCGAAGATATTGTGGTTAAAGCGCTTATCGACATGCCCCATATTGAAGGGGTAGATGTTATGGTTCGCTTCATGGATGAGACAGGTAAAGAACTTGACTTGCCGGTATATCCTCTTATCGATGAAGTTGTTCGCGCGCAACGTTTAGGAAACGAAGATCGTCTTCATATTGGTTTTTCAGTACGAGTCAATAGAAGTCATAAAAACTTTTGCGTGAGCGTATATGACGAAAATGATGTGTTGCCTGGTAGCTTCGGCGTTTTTTCAGATGAAACGTATCAACCGCTTCACGACAATTATGTTGCAGCAATCAAGGATGCCGGTTGTGATGAACGCTATGACGAGTGGTATCACTACCATTGCGCTACGCTCGCAGAATTGGCGCACCAGAAAACCTCTCATCTTCCCTATGAGCCAACAATTTCTTTGGTCGTTCCGTTTTTCCCGCGTGATTATCCCTATATCGCTACCTGCCTAGAAGCACTTGCAAAGCAAACGTATGCTTCGTTTGAGTTGGTTGTTATGGATGCCTGTGGAAACAAGGCCATGTTTGACTATTTCTTTGATCAGTGGGAGCAAGATGAGCGCCTTGTCCATATAGAACTTGAGCCGGGTACCGATAATTCAACGGCGCTACTAACGGGTATTATGCAATCTCAAGGTGATTGGTGTGCCGTTTTGGAACCGCGCATTGCGCTTGCCCCGGAAGCTTTATATGAATTTGCGCGCGCAATCAACGAAGAGCGCGTGGCCAAAGAAAAGCGCCTGGCCAAAGAAGAGCGTCTGGCCAAGGAAGGGCGCGCCAGCGCTGAGAATAAAACCAACGCTGGACAAACTGTCAAGGAGCTTTCGATTCTTTATTCTCATCATGATCATGTCTCTGAACAGGGGATATTCTCTCAGGTATGCATCAAGCCTGATTTTTCGCCTGATCTGCTCTATACCTATAATTACCTTGGGCCGTTTGTGATGTATTCAAGAGAGATCGTCGACAAAATTGCTCAGGGTGTTGGTTATTCCCTGGATGCATTTGCCTATGACATGGCGCTAAAGGCAATTGATCATGAAGGCTCTTTTGGTCGCATTGAAAACGTGCTGTATCACATCATTGATCTTTCGGTTTCGGTTGAGCGTGCGGCTATGACCTATGCTGATCAGGAAGAGTTTGACTTTAGAGGGGGCAGAAAGGCTCTTGCGGGGCATTTTCGCCGTCAAGGAATTTCAGCCATAGTCTTGTCCGATATAGAAAACCTACGGTATCGAGTTAAGTACCAACTTCCTGAAGAAGCCCCTTCTCTTTCGGTTGTTATCCCGAGCAAAGACCAAATGGCACTTTTGGATTCTTGTATAGCTTCAATCGTACAAAGCAAGATAGAAATCCCTTACGAAATTGTGATCGTGGATAACTTGAGTGTTCTGCCAGAAACCAAGGCTTATTATCAAGGGCTCACGTCTTCGCAGGAAAATGTGCGTATTATTTCCTACGAAGGGGAATTCAGTATTTCGGCCATGGCGAATTATGCTTTTGAAAATACCACTTCGGAATATGTCCTTCTGCTTCATAATGACACTGAATTTATTGGTCAAGACGCAATGAGCGACTTGCTGTCATATGCAACAAGGCCTGATGTAGGCATTGTTGGCGCAAAGCTTCTGTTTTCAGATGACACGCTCCAACATGCAGGAATTGCCGTGGGTCCGCGTGGTTCAATAGGTAATCTTGGTTGGAATCTTCCTCGTTCGGCAAAAGGCTACATGAACAGATTGGTTAGCCCCAGTAATGTTTCTGCCGTTTCAAGCGCTTGTCAGCTTATAAAGCGTTCGGTCTTTGATGAGGTTGGAGGCTATAACGAAAAGTTCAAGAAAGCGTTCTACGATGCTGACCTTTGTCTCAAAATGAAAAAAGCAGGCTATAACGTAGTGCTTGATGCTGATGTTGAGCTTTATCATCATGAAAGAGCAACAAGAGGACATTCAATAACGCAGGAAGATAGAATTCGTCTTGAAAGAGAACGCGCGTATTTCCATTATCTGTGGCCTCATTATTTCATTGAGGGGGACCCTTATTTGAGCAAGCTCTTTGACAGGGATTCTTTATATGGACAGTTGTCTTTTTAAGTGACGCATACCTTGTTTTTTGACGCGTGGTTTGTCGCGCAATCTTGACACGCTTGCGCGTTGCCCTATAGTTGAAAACTGCTAGATTCAAGGACTTAACTATATGATTCAGATTAAACATCTTAATAAAACATATGAGAGCATTCATGGCGAAGCGCATGTTGCACTTAAAGATATCAACCTTACTATCGAAGACGGAAGCATCTTCGGCATTATCGGGCAGTCAGGAGCAGGCAAGTCAACACTGGTGCGTTGCATCAACTTGCTTGAGCGTCCTAGCTCGGGAAATATCATTATCGATGGGCGCGATGTCACCAATCTTGCTGGTAAAGAACTGCTGGAATTTCGCAGTTCGGTAGGAATGATTTTCCAAAACTTTAGTTTGTTTCAACAGCGCACGGTTTTGCGCAACGTTATGTTTCCGCTTGAACTTCGTAAAGAGAATAAAAAAGAATCCGAAAAGCGCGCTCGTGAGTTGCTTGAATTGGTAGGTCTAGCTGACAAGTGTGAAAAATATCCTTCGCAACTTTCCGGTGGCCAGCAACAGCGTGTAGCTATTGCACGAGCGTTAGCGAACAACCCTTCAATTATGCTTTGTGACGAAGCTACCAGCGCGCTTGATTCCATGACCACCCATTCTATTCTTGAGCTGTTAAAGTCAATCAACCAAGAGCTTGGGGTAACCATTGTTTTGATTACTCACTCTTTAACGGTTGCAGAAATGATCTGCGACAACATTGTGGTTGTTGATGAGGGAATAATTGTTGAATCAGGCAAAACGGAAGAGGTTTTTGCTCATCCTCAAAGTGATGCAACTAAGAAATTACTAGAAAAGAGACTCTAAGTGGATTTTCAAGCTTTCTTTAATCAATATGGTGCACTGTTAGCTACGGGCACGTGGGAAACTATTGTTATGAGTGTTGTTTCAACGCTTGGTGCCTATGTGCTGGGTATTCCTTTAGGTGTGGCATTGGTGTTGACTAACCCTGATGGCCTCAAACCTCATCGCGTTCTCAATACTATTTTGGGATGGATTGTAAATATGGGACGCTCTATTCCATTCATCATTCTTTTGGTCGTCCTTATTCCTGTTACGCGTTTGGTGATGGGAACTTCGTTAGGTGTTCCCGGCGCGGTCTTTCCTTTGATTGTGGCAGCCGCTCCTTTTGTTGCTCGTATGGTTGAGCAAAGTATTGCCGAAGTTGACGCAGGATTAATTGAAGCTGCGCAGAGCTTTGGCGCTTCAACATGGCAGATTGTATACAAGGTATTTTTGACCGAAAGCTTACCTTCGCTTATTAGAGGCTTCGCTATTACCTTTATCACTCTGTTTGGTTATACGGCAATGGCGGGCGTTGTTGGCGCAGGAGGATTGGGTGACATTGCAATTCGCTACGGTTATCAGCGCTATCAGGATGACGTCAT
This sequence comes from bacterium, assembly GCA_963586955.1. GTDB lineage: Bacteria > Actinomycetota > Coriobacteriia > Coriobacteriales > Eggerthellaceae > Anaerotardibacter. The sequence goes on along the minus strand of CAVABR010000052.1, from coordinate 8,426 downwards.
GATCGCAACGCTAATCATTACGGTGATCTTGGTTCAAATTGTTCAGAGCACCTGCAACTTTGCTGTTCGGAAAATCGATAAGCGCAAATAAACATGCTCCTTTAAGATAGTTACGTTTTTTTAAAGCTCCTGAGAGAAATATCTTTCAGGAGCTTTATTTTGTTAGTACGTAATATCTACGAAACACACCTCGGTATAATAAGACTGTTGTAGATAGAAAGGATCAATCATGACGGGTAGTCCAGATCAAGATTTTGTTTTGAAGACCATCAAAAGCCGTGATGTCCATTTTGTTCGGTTTTGGTTTTGCGATGTGCTTGGTCGCATGAAATCTTTTGCAGTTATTCCAAGTGAGCTTGAAAATGCTTTCGAAGAAGGAATGGGTTTTGACGGAAGTTGCATTCAGGGTTTTTCTGCAACGGCTGAATCCGACATGCTTGCCTATCCAGAAGCTTCAACATTTCAAATTCTTCCGTGGCGCCCTGAACATAATGCGGTTGCTCGTATGTTTTGTTCTATTCGCACTCCCGAAGGGGAACCGTTTGAGGGGGATTCGCGCGATGTTTTGCGTCGCATGACTGCGCGCGTAGAGAAAATGGGCTACGTCATGAATGTAGGTCCTGAGCTTGAATACTTTTATTTTAAAGATCACAAAAACCCTGAAATTTTAGATCGAGGCGGATACTTTGATTTAACCTCTCTTGATTCTGCAAGTGATCTTCGCCGTGATACGGTTCTTACGCTTGAGAAAATGGGCATTCCCGTTGAGTATTCGCACCACGAAAGCGGTCCTTCTCAGCAAGAGATTGACTTACGTTTTGCTGATGCGCTTACCATGGCAGATAACGTTATGACCTACAAGCAGGTCGTTAAAGAAATTGCTATGAAGTATGGCGTCTATGCTTCATTCATGCCTAAACCTCTTACTGATGCACCAGGTTCAGGAATGCATGTTCATCAAAGTTTGTTTGATGAAAAAGGCAACAACGCATTCTTTGACGAACATGATCCTGATGGGTTTAATCTGTCAAAAACGGCCAAGCACTATATTGCCGGTTTGCTTAAATATGCGCCTGAGTTCTGCTTGGTTACTAACCCCAGCGTTAATTCTTACAAGCGCTTAGTTCCTGGTGGGGAAGCGCCTGTTCATATCACCTGGGCGCGTCGTAATCGTTCTGCCTTGGTTCGCATCCCAGGATATAAGCCAAACAAGGAAGAAGCCTGTCGTGTTGAATTGAGAAACCCTGATCCTTCGGCAAATCCTTATTTGGTTTTCGCCGTTATTTTGGCAGCGGGTCTTAAGGGTATGGAAGAAGAGCTTCCACTTCCTGCTCCTATCGAAGAAATTGATTTGCATTGCGCTACGCGTCAAGAGCTCAAAGAGAAGGGTATTCAGACGTTGCCTGATACGCTTGGCGAAGCCGTTGAGATTTTTGCTCAATCAGATCTCATGAAAGAGGTTCTTGGTGAGCATATTCATAGCTTCTTGGTTGAAGCAAAGCGAGCAGAATGGAACGCATTCCAATCTCAGGTAACTGATTGGGAATTAAAGCGTTATCTTTCTGTACTATAAACGGGGGGTTTGAGGGGATATGCAACGCAAACAAGTTATATTTATTGCAGATAGTCTTGATAATGCTCATAAGTTTCAGGCTATATTGAGCGGTCTTGATGTCAGTGTTTCTGCGGGTTCTTCTTTGCAGTTCAGAAAGCTTTTGAGCGAACACGAATCGTGCGATTTGGTTGTGTATGAAGCAACAAGTGAATCACAACAAAATATTTCTGCCATAGAGCAACTATTGGTTGAAGATGGTGGCGGAACGGCCATTTTGGTTATCGTGAAAGAAGAAATGCTTTCTGGTTTCAGATTGCCCGTTCAGCTCAATAGTGACTTTGTGGTAGACAAGGCTTCCTCTGATGAATGCGCTCTTCGCATTCGCCAGCTTTTGTGGCCAGGAAACGAAGGGTCTACGAATGACTTCATTTCCATTGATGGTATGACTATCAATTTGGCAACGTATCAGGTTACGGTAGCAGGAGAGCCGGTTGATTTCACTTATTTGGAATATGCACTATTGGCATTTTTGGTAACGCATCCGGGGCGCACGTATTCGCGTGATGCTCTTTTGCGTCGTGTATGGGGCTTTGACTATTTTGGTGGATCACGCACGGTTGATGTGCATGTAAGACGTGTTCGTGCAAAACTTGGCCCTGATCTTGCTCAGCGCTTAGAGACCGTACGTGGCGTTGGTTATCTTTGGAGTAACTAAGAGCAGGCTTTTGAATTGCAGGCCTCTGTTTGCTAAACCGCTTTCTTGTTAAGGGAGCGGTTTTGTTTTTTTGAGTTTGATTTATTAATGAGGCGGTTTTCAGGAAGCGGTTTTTTCTAAACTCGCTTTAACAGGGATCTTTTTTAGAAGCTATTTTTTGACTTCGTGACGGAAAAGGATGTAAGGGTCAGAAGAAAGACCCAGAGGAAAGTTGTTTGTTGTAAGAAGACCTGTTGGTGCGTTTTCCTATCAAGTAAAATACAAAAGTTAAGAACAAGAAAAACAGAGGAGTGCGCGTGGCTGAGTCTCAGGGCAAAACAGTAGCAGTAATAGACGGCAATTCTTTAATGCATAGAGCGTTTCATGCGGTTCCACCAACCATGACCGCTCCTGATGGTACCCCTACCAATGCGGCTTTTGGGTTTATGTCAATGCTGATCAAATTCATAGAGCAAGCCCATCCCGATGCCATTATTTGTGCCTTTGATAGGGGAAGACCTGCATTCAGAATGGAGGCACTCTCTCAATATAAGGCGCAACGTCCGCCCATGGATCCCAATCTTAAAGCGCAGTTTCCTTTGATTGAAGACCTTCTTCGCTCGATGGATATCCCGGTTGTCACGCTTGATGGATGGGAAGGCGATGACATTTTAGGCACCATTGCTGCCAAAGATGAGAAGTTGGGCTACCGAACCCTTTTGGTAACAGGGGATAAGGACGCTTATCAGCTTGCAAGTGATTTAACCAGCATCGTTACCACGAAAAAGGGTATTTCTGATGTGGCAATTTATGGTCCTGATGAAGTGGTTGAGCGCTACGGCGTAACGCCTGAACAGGTGCCTGATTTTCTTGGTCTTAAAGGAGATAAATCTGACAATATCCCCGGTGTTCCCGGCATTGGCGAAAAGAAAGCGGCGTCAATGCTCCAAGAGTTTAATTCTCTTGAGGGAATTTATGAAAACCTTGATAAATTCAAAGGAAAACAGCTCGAAAATCTTACCAATAACAAAGACGAAGCATTTCTTTCGCGCAAGGTTGCAACCATTATGCGCGACATCGATATCGATGTAGATGTTGAGTCCGCTTCTTTTCCAAGCTTTGACCCTAATACGGTCACCGAAGCCTTTAAGAAGGTTCGCTTTTCCTCTCATCTAAACAAAGTTTTAGGCTTTCTTGATTCGGATGGAGCAGGTGCTTCTTCAATTAATCAAGCCAGTTTTGAGGGACTTGAGCCGTTTGTGGAAGGACAAGAGGCAAAAGAGCTTCTTGAAAGTGTGCTTTCAGAAGGGGCGCTTGCGGGCGGTTCGCTTTCAGAAGGCGCACCCTCAGACAAAGATATGTACCTTGGTCTTTCGTGGGAGAGAGACTCGCAAGCATCGCTGTTTTCTCTTGGGCTTACTGTTGCGGTCTATACCGGAAAAGGTACTGCCTTTTTTGCCGACGATGAAGCACTTGAGGTTATTTCGCGCTTGATCACCGCAGAGGCTTGTGCAACCTATGACGTCAAAGCGCTCATAGAAAATGTTTATCCTGCAGACACTGCCCATAAGGCGCTGGTAAGCGAAGAAGAACTTCTTTCGCTTAAGATATTTGATATTGCCCTTGCAAACTATGTGCTTCATTCCTCACGGGGTGGCTATTCTATTGCTGAAATGCTTGAGGAATATGCAGGCCAGAGCATGCCTGAGACTAAGGGCGATAATCCAAAAGAACGCCTTGCCCACAATGCGGCTGCAAGTGCTTACCTAGCCTCAATACTTAAAGAAGAGCTCAAAAATTCCGAAGCTCAGACGGTTTATGAAGAGATAGACTATCCGCTTATTGCGGTTTTGGCGTGTATGGAACGCACGGGTGCAGCACTTGATACAGATACACTTGCCCAGATTGCACAATCAACGCAGGAGAAGCTCGATGAACTCAAAAAAGAGATCATCGATCTTGCGGGCGAAGAGTTTAATATTGATTCTCCTAAGCAACTTTCTCATATCCTTTTTGAAGTACTCGGGCTAAAGCCCATCAAGAAAACTCAGCGTGGATATTCAACCAATGCGCAAGTACTCAAAGAACTTGCAAAGGTTCATGAATTGCCCTCGTTGGTTTTACATTATCGCGAATTTGCCAAGATCAAATCTACGTATATAGACGCATTGCCTCGCATGCGCAAAGATGACGGCAGGGTTCATACTTCTTTTAATGAGATGGTAACTACAACGGGAAGGCTTTCTTCTTCAGATCCTAACCTGCAAAATATTCCCGTAAGGACAGAATTCGGAAGACATATTCGCGAATGCTTTGTGCCTTTTTCTCAGAATGAGGTTTTTCTTTCGGCAGACTATTCGCAAATCGAATTGCGCCTTTTGGCTCATCTTTCGCAAGACGAAAAACTTATCCAGGCATTTTTGTCTGGTGCAGACTTTCATGCGCAGACCGCGTCACAGGTGTTTGAAGTTCCAGTAGAAGAGGTAACACCACTTCTGCGTAGCAAGGCGAAGGCGGTTAATTTCGGTATTGTTTATGGACAGCAAGCATTTGGATTGTCTCAGTCGCTTGATATTCCTTTTTATGAAGCAAAGCAGATGATTGATCGCTATTTTGAAGTATATTCAGGTGTGAGAGCCTATTTGGATGGTCTTATTGAATCAGCTACCGCTACGGGCTATGCTCAAACATTATTTGGCCGTAGACGCTATATTCCTGAGCTTCATTCGTCTAATAAAAATCTAAAAAGCTTTGGCGAGAGAACGGCCATGAATCATCCTATGCAGGGAACCGCAGCTGACATTATTAAAATTGCGATGCGACGCGTTCAGGAAAAACTTATTGAAGAAAAACTTCAAACTAAGCTCATGCTTCAAGTTCATGACGAATTGGATTTCTCGGTTCCAGCGGAAGAAGTTGAAAAAGTACGCGCTTTAGTAAAGGACACCATGGAGCACGTTGTGGATTTGAAAGTTCCGCTTTTGGTTGATGTATCAACAGGAAACAACTGGGCTGAGGCTCATTAGTTTACTTAAAACTCAACCTCCCCTAGAAACTTCTAATTGACCATGTTCGCTTGCTTGTACGCTTGCCTTTAGGAGAATAAAATAGAATAAGCAGTAGAAGGGGAGGAAGTCATGGTATCGAAGATACACAGACAGGGGGCTAATGCCTTACAAGGCGTACTCGTATCACTTTTGGCGCTTTTAGCTTTTGCTATATGCATGCCTCGGCTAGCCTTTGCCCAAGAGTCCACGCAAGTAATTGATGGCATTATGACTATCACTGTGCAAGGTGGAGCTTCGGGTGGTGGCGCTGGTGGCGGTGCTGGAGTATCTAGCGTTATTACGACATCAACCACAACAACTTCGGGTGGAATTTCCTCAAGTGTTCTTACGGGAGATATCCTTATATGGCTCATTCTAGGCATTGCAGTTTTAATCGCCGGAGCCGTGTATGTTTTTATAAAGAGTAGAAAGCTTGCTAGTGCGGGAGTTTCGGCTGGCGCATTAGTAAAAGATCCAACCTCTGCTAAGCGCAATACCATTATTGTTGCTGTTGTGGTTGCTCTTGTTGCGTGTGTATGTTTTGGCATATTTGCAAGCAAAAGTAATGCCTTTGCTAAAGAGGTTCTTGCGGGTGTTTCGGGCACGAGTACTGTTGTAGTAGATGAACAGGGAACTGTTATTAGTAATGACCTGGTTATCGCCAATAATTCGGATGAAGATATTTTTATCAATAGCATTCAAGCACCGGATGAATTAAAAGACTGGAATGCAAGTATTAAAGGTACAACGCTTGATTCTGGCTCTTTTGTAGAAGGTTCATGGGATGGAAAAACTATTCCTGCTTCGTTGCTTGATCAGGTTAAAAACAAGAGCAATTCGAGCATTGAGCTTACTTTGAAAGTAAGTATTACCAAAGCGCTTGATTTCGATAAGTTCACCTTTGATGCAGAAGGTCTTGCCTACAATGGCAAGCAAATTGCACCACCGGTTACCTGCGATGCTTATCAGCAAGGCACTGATTATGAAGTAACTTACGGGGAAAACAAAAATGCTGGCGAAGGTACTATCACCATCAAAGGTTGTGGTAACTACAAAGGTGAGAAAACCTTTACGTTTACTATTGGGCAAAAAGAACTCCCTCTTAAATGGGATGATCAGGCTTCCTTTACTTACGAATATGATGGCAAATCTCATGTTCCAAGCGCGACTATCAGCGGTGAAATTATTGAAGGTGATACCGTAAATATCGCTGTAGATGGCGCGCAAACCAACGCTGGCACCTATAATGCAACGGCAAAAATTGATAATTCAAACTATAAATTGCCAGACAAGGCAACGCAAAGTTTTACTATCACGCAAAAAGAAGTAAGTCTTGCTTGGTCAGCGGATTCGTTTACTTACAACGGCCAAGCGCAAGGTCCAACTGCCACCGCTGGAAACATTGTTGAGGGCGACAAAGTTAATGTCACTGTAGAAGGTGCTCAAATCAATGTGGGTGCTAATTATATGGCAACAGCTACAGCGCTCAGTAATGCAAACTACAAACTCCCAGCTGAAAACACCAAAGAATTCTCTATTTCAAAGGCAAAAATTACTGTTTCGGGCATTGTTGCCAATAGTAAAACATACGATGGCACCGCTAATGCAACTCTTGACTACAAACAAGTTGTTCTCAAAGGCAAAGTGGCTGGCGATGATCTAACCGTCAGTGCAGAAGGCGCCTTTGAAGATGCAAATGCAGGTACGGCAAAGAAAGTAATTATTTCCAATCTTAATCTTACGGGTGCCTCTTGTGATAATTATCGTCTCGCCACTGCAGGTCAACAATCAGAGGCTACCGCAGATATAAATCCGGCTTTACTTGATCAATCAAAAATTACTGTTGTGGCCGACGGAGCTACCTATACGGGCGAGCAAATTACTCCTAAAGTCATTAGCGGAGTCTATGAACAAGACGAAGATTATTCTGTTTCTTACGGCGAAAATATTAATGCAGGTATCGATGCGGGTAGCGTGGCCATTGAGGGAAAAGGAAACTATCAAGGCAAAATAGAACAAACCTTTACTATCAATGCAAAGCAATTAACCCTTAATTGGGATAAACAGACTTCCTTTGTCTATGACGGAAGTCCGCATGTTCCTAATGCAGGAGTTGATGGAGTTGTCAAAGGCGATAGTGTTGCTCTTGCTATAAGTGGCGCACAGACTAATGCGGGTACCTATAGTGCATTTGCATCAATTGATAATACTAACTACTCTCTTCCGTCTGAAAGCACTAAAGCATTTACTATTGTGAAAGCAGAAATTACTGTTTCGGGCATCGTGGCTCAAGACAAAACTTACGACGGTACTATCAAAGCCGAACTTGGTTTTTCGAAGGTTGTTTTGTCAGGCAAGATAGATGGTGACGACTTAACAATCAGTGCTAAAGGGGCTTTTAAGGATACAGATGCAGGCTCTGATAAAGAGGTAATCATTTCTGATCTTATTCTTGCTGGTAAATCGGTTGATAATTACGAATTAGCTAAAATAGGTCAACAAACAAGCGCTAAAGCAACCGTTAGTCCCGCCTCTATCAATCCAGACAAGATAGTTATTTCTTCCGAGGGTACTACCTATAACGGAAGTCAACTAACACCTCGGGTTACTATCGAAGGACTCACTCAAGGTACTGATTTTGATGTTTCTTATGGTAAAAATATCAACGCAGGAAAAGAAGCAGGTAGCCTAACCGTTAAGGGCAAAGGCAACTATACCGGTGAATATCCAAAAACCTTTGAGATTAAAAAGGCTGACCCTAACCCAACTGCCCCCGAAGGCCTTACCGCAGAGACAGGACAAACCCTAGCTGATGTTACCTTACCAAGGCAGACCGAACCGGTTGCCGGATCCTTTGCCTGGGAGGCCAAAGATCCTTCCAAAGTATTCGTAGGAGAAGCTGACACAACACCTTCTTTCAATGCTGTCTTTACCCCCGATGATATTGGTAACTACAGCACCCAAGTTGTTCCAGTTACCATCAAGGTTACAAAGGTAAAGAGTGCCTTTGCGGTCTATTTCGCCAATGGAACACTAGGCTTTTATCACCGTGTTGATATACCAAAAGAAGACGAAAAGCTCGATGGCAAGACCGTTGATCAGGTATATGAGAATATCGAAGATGCCAATT
>CAVABR010000051.1:0-21294 GCA_963586955.1 bacterium | reverse complement strand
TTTCTGCAGGAAAAAGCAACACGCGACCGCTCGGTCGCATAGTCAGAGACTAAGCGTGCCACTGGCACGCTTACTTCCTCACATGAGAGATGAAAGATAGTTTTGTTTGTTTGTGTTGCGCCTGCGAACGTTTTCTGCAGGAAAAAGCAACACGCGACCGCTCGGTCGCATAGTCAGAGACTAAGCCTAAACCAAACCGTTGTGGTGGCACAGCGGTTTGTTTTTTTGCAATCGCGTTCTAATCCATGGTTTAGCTTACAGGCTCCTTGCTAGGCGGTCGATCCAAAGAAACGTCCGCATCCCCTTACCCGACCCAAAGAAACATCCGCGTCCCCGTACTGCATATTCAACCCAAAGAAACGTCCGCGCCCCCTTACCTCCTTACCCCTTACCCAGGCCAAACTGACAGCCCACAACCGGCAGACCTTTCGCAAAAAAGGAGCCAAGCTGACAGCTCGCAAACAGCAGACGTTTCACAAAAAATCCTCCTAACATGGAGGTATTTTGATCAGATATTACAGAATTGTGTCGGATTGGCACTCAAGGGTCATGAGTGCTAATATTACCCACAATAAATACGCTTCTGTACCATGTGGGTGCAGACTATATTTTTAACCAGTACTGAAGACGTATTTGGAAGGACCCTTGTAAAAAAGCTTTCCAAGAAAAGGGGCATAATGTCTTTTGATAAATTTACTGATAAAGCCCGAAAGGTTTTAGTTCTTGCCCAAGAAGAGGCACGCATGCTTCATCAGCCCTATGTTGGCACCGAACATGTGCTTTTGGCTCTATTGAAAGAGGCAGACGGGCTTGCGGCGCAAGCACTTGAGCGTCTGGGCGTTCACTACGAAGCAACTGTTCAGGCAATTCGTCAGGTGGTAGCTATTGATGAAAGTACTGATGTTTCAGGCCACCTTGGGTTTACGCCAAGAGTAAAGCGCGTGCTTGAAAATTCTTTGCGTGAAGCCATGCAGATGGGACAAAGCTATATTTCAACCGAGCATCTTTTGTTGGGCATCGTTCGTGAAAACGAAGGCACCGCTATTGAGGTGCTTGGCCGTTTGGGCGTAACAGGCGACAGCATTCGCGCGGCACTTAATGATTTGGTAGGGCAGTCAGCGGTATACGCTGGCCAAAATGGCTTCGATGTTGCTTCGGGCGCATCGGATAGCATGCTTAAAGAATTCGGTACCGATCTGACTAAAAAAGCAAGCGAAGGCAAGCTTGACCCGGTCATTGGGCGTGCCAGCGAAATTGAGCGTGTGATGCAAATTCTTTCGCGTCGTCAAAAAAACAACCCGCTTCTTATTGGTGAACCCGGCGTTGGCAAGACGGCCGTTGTTGAAGGCTTGGCTCAGCTCATTGTGGCAAACCAGGTTCCTGATATTTTGCGCAACGTTCGCTTGATAACGCTTGATGTATCTGCGCTGGTTGCCGGTTCAAAGTATCGTGGTGAATTTGAAGAGCGCCTCAAAAAATGCATCAAAGAGGTTGAGCAGGCAGGGGACATCATCTTGTTCGTTGATGAGCTTCATACGCTCATTGGCGCGGGCGCTGCAGAAGGCTCAATTGATGCGGCTGCAATTTTGAAGCCACCGCTGTCTCGTGGAGAAATTCAGGTCATCGGTGCTACCACGCTCGATGAATATCGCAAGCATATTGAAAAAGATTCCGCTTTTGATCGTCGTTTCCAAACGGTTATGGTCAAAGAGCCAAACGAAGAGCAATCGGTGCGCATAATGGAAGGCCTGCGTGATCGCTACGAGGCTCATCACAAAGTTCACTTCACCGATGATGCTCTGCGTGCTGCGGTTACGCTTTCTGACCGTTATATTCAAGATAGATTCTTGCCCGACAAGGCAATTGACGTTATTGACGAAGCGGGCGCGCGTATGCGTATTCGCAATATGATTTTGCCTGAGGAAATACAAAAGATCGACGACGAACTCAGACAGCTTCGCGGTCAAAAAGACGAAGCCATTGCTGATCAGGACTTTGAGCGCGCAGCTTCTGTGCGTGACAAGGAAACGCACCTTCAAGATGAAAGAGCCAAAGCGCTTAAAGAATGGGAAGAAAAGTCTGACAAGAAGATCAACGAAGTTTCCGTTGAAGATATTGCTGACGTTGTTTCAATGTCAACCGGCGTTCCTGTTTCCAATTTGACTGAGGCTGAAACCGAAAAGCTTTTGCGCATGGAAGGCGTGCTTCATGAGCGTGTTATTGGCCAAGATGAAGCGGTGACCGCTCTTTCGAAGGCTATTCGCAGAAGCCGTTCAGGCCTTAAAGACCCCAAGCGTCCTGCTGGTTCGTTTATTTTCTTGGGGCCTTCGGGTGTAGGCAAAACGGAATTGTCAAAGGCTCTGGCAGAATTTCTCTTCAATTCAGAGGATTCGCTCATTTCCTTTGACATGTCAGAATATATGGAAAAGCATTCGGTATCGCGCTTGGTTGGTTCTCCTCCGGGATACGTTGGCTATGACGAAGGTGGCCAGCTCACCACGGCAGTTCGCCAGCGCCCGTATTCAGTCGTTCTTTTTGACGAAATTGAAAAAGCGCATCCCGATGTGTTCAATATCTTGCTTCAAATCTTAGAAGAAGGTCGCTTGACCGATGCTCAAGGTCGTTTGGTTGACTTCCGTAACACTGTCATCATCATGACGTCAAACGTTGGCGCCCGTGAAATCACCAAGAGTGCTCCTCTTGGATTTACCGGAAATGTTAACGGTGGCATGGATGACAAGGAAATCAAGACACGCGTTATGAGCGAAGTGAAGAAACTCTTCCGTCCTGAATTCTTGAATCGCGTTGATGAAATAATTGTCTTTAAGTCCCTGACCGAAGATGAAATCGTTGAGATTGTTGACTTGATGGTAGCTGATTTGCGTGATCGTTTGATTGAGCAGAACATGACTATCAATCTTACCGAAGAGGCAAAACGCTTCATTGCCAAAGAAGGAACCGATCTTTCCTTTGGCGCGCGTCCTTTGCGCAGAGCCATTCAACGCCTTCTGGAAGATCCAATTGCTGAGCAGGTTCTTGAAGGAAAATGGCAAAGCGGTTCGGTCATTGATGTTGATCTTGAGGATGATTCGCTTACCTTTAAGCCAGGCGTGGGTTCTATTCCTGCACCCCGTAAGCGTGATACCATAGCTAAAGAAGCTGAACTGCTCTTGAGCGGATATGATCTTGGTCGTGCAGGATTGTCGCCATCTTCTCGTAAAGGTGGAGCATCGGGAGGGCAGGCTGCTGATTAGCGCTTTTACTGAAAGGTATCCCTATGAAAGACTATCCCATGGATCCAATATATGCCCCTTCTGCTCTTAAAGAAGCAATGGAAATTTTAGGCGAAACTGAATTTGATGCCCTGCAGACGGAAGAACCTCTGCAGGGTGTTGTTGATAAAAACCCTCAAACTGCCGTTATTATTTTGGCAGGCGGAAGCGGGGAGCGCTTTGGTCAAGAGGGCGGAAAACAGCTGGTAGAAATTGAAGGCAAGCCCATTTTGACGCGTTCTGCTGAAGCATTTGATGCTGTCGGAGATGTGGGCTTGATTGTTATTGTGTGCCCGGAAGAGCGCACGCAAGAATATCTTGATCATGCCATCAATCCCTATCCCTTCAAAACGCCTATCGTTATGGCTCAAGCTGGTTCCATTCGTCAAGAATCAGCATTTTCGGGGCTTGAATTAGTGCCTGACACTTTTGAGTATGTCATGTTACACGATGGAGCACGCCCGCTCATCTCAAAAGAGCTCATCGAACATACCATCAACACGCTAAAAGGCAACATTGATTGCGACGGCGCGGTGGTTGGTCATCCTTCTATTGATACGCTCAAAATTGTGGAAAACGGCGTGGTAGTGGGAACGCCTGATCGTTCGGTATTTTGGAATGCTCAAACGCCTCAAATCTTCCGAACAGGAATTTATCGCAGGGCACATGCTTCAGCGCTTTCAGATGGCTTTGTGGGAACAGATGATTCATCGCTGATTGAGCGCTTAGGCGGTCGCGTTTTGGTAGTCGAAGGAAAGCGCGACAATATCAAACTTACCGTTCCAGAAGATTTTCTTTTGGTTTCTGCGGTCGTTCGCTCTGTTTTGAAAAAGCGCTCAGGCGAAAAGGAATAAGGAGACGGTTATGAGTGAAGCGCATAATCAGGTGCCTGGTTTAGGTTTGCGCGTGGGTCTTGGTTACGACGTGCATGCTTTTGCGTCGTATCGCAAGCTCATTTTAGGTGGGGTCGAAATCCCTCATCATCATGGGCTTGATGGCCATTCGGATGCTGATGTTTTAGCGCACGCGGTAGCCGATGCGCTTTTAGGAGCAATTCGCGGTGGAGACATTGGCAAGCTTTTTCCTGACACTGACCCTGCATACAAGGATGCTGATTCTTTGGTCTTGCTAAAGGCTGTTGCAGACTTGGTAAGGGAAAAAGGCTTCGAGATTGTTGATATCGATTGCGTGATTGCAGCGCAAAGTCCTAAGCTTTCTCCTTATCGTGATGAAATGCGAAAGAACTTAGCGCGCGCCTGTGGTATCGATGTTGACGCTTTAGGCGTAAAAGCAACCACAACTGAGCATCTTGGTTTTGAGGGAAGAGAAGAAGGCATTTCTGCTCAAGCCGTAGCTCTTGTTTGTCGGCGCGCTTAAACAAAAGCAAAGCAAACATAAAACGCAGAGCGTATTATGTAATTTTGTAAATAAATAACGTATTGATTGTGTAGGCGGTTCAAAAACGTTGCAAGAACATTGAAAATTAGAATGTTTATAAAAAATTGAACTTGCATACAATCAATGCTTGGCATGATTAATATTTGAGACTTTAAGGTTGGTAGGTCAATACATGATCAAAATTTATGACACCAAGGCACGCGAAAAGCGCGAATTTACTCCTGTAAATCCTGGCAAAGTTGGCATGTATGTATGTGGTCCTACTGTTTACAACTATATCCATATCGGAAATGCCCGAACCTTTATTTCGTTTGATACTATTCGTCGCTATCTTATGTGGCGTGGATATGAAGTAACATTCGTTCAAAATGTTACTGACGTTGACGACAAAATTATCACCAAAGCAAATGAAGAGGGCAGAACACCTCAAGAAGTTTCTGCAGAATATACCAAGGCATTCATTGACGATATGCATGCTGCAGGTGTACTTGATCCTGATATTCGCCCTAAGGCAACTGATGAAATTGCAACGATGATCGCTTTAATTGAAAAGCTCATCGAAAAAGATCATGCCTACGTTGTTGATGGTGATGTGTATTTTTCGGTTCGCTCGTACAAGACATATGGTGAACTTTCTCATCGCAATGTTGATGAAATGGAATCTGGTCATCGCGCTTTGCGCTCTGATGGTCAGGGTCTTGAAGACCGCAAGCGTGATCCGCTTGATTTTGCTCTATGGAAGGCCGCAAAGCCGGGCGAGCCAAGTTGGACATCTCCTTGGGGTGAAGGTCGTCCTGGTTGGCATATTGAATGCTCTGCTATGTCAGAGAAATACCTCCATTTGCCCTTCGATATCCACGGTGGTGGGGCGGACTTAGCATTTCCGCACCATGAAAACGAACGCGCTCAATCAGAAGCGGCATTTGATTGCACCTTTGCTAACTATTGGATGCATGGGGGCATGCTTCAGATCAACTCTGAAAAAATGTCAAAGTCTTTGGGTAACTTCTTGCTCTTGCGCGACATTCTAAAAACAACCGAGCCTGCTGTTTTGCGTATGCTTATGTTGCAGACGCACTATCGCAGTCCACTTGATTTTTCCAATGAGCGCCTTAATGAGGCAGCTTCGGCACTGGGCAGAATTCGCAATTTTATTCAAAACATTGCATGGCTTTGCGAAACGGCGAAAAAAGACGCTTCGCAAGCTTCTCAAAAACCATTTGATAGCAAAACCTTTGAGGCTAACCTTGCACGCATGGAAGCTGAATTTGGTGAAGCGATGGATGATGACTTCAATACCGCAGGTGCTCTTGGCTCAATCTTCAGCTTTGTAGGAGAAGTCAACACGCTTTTGTCTGAGGTCAGCGTTGTTCAATCTGATGCTGAGCTCCTTAATAAGGCGCAAGAAAAGATTGTTGAACTCATGGGCGTGCTCGGTATTGCGCTTACGGATGAGGCAAGCACCGAAGAAGAAGGCGCTTCAGAAGAAGTAATTTCGTTTGCAGCTAAGACGGCAGGATACGAAGGTAGCAATGCTCAAGAGGCAATTCAAGCGCTCCTTGATTGCCGTCAATCAGCGCGCAAGGAAAAGAATTTTGAATTGGCAGATATGGTTCGAGACGGACTAACTGACCTAGGTTATGTCATTGAAGACACTCCGCAAGGAGCTCGTGTTCGTCGAAAGTAGTTTTTATTTATTGTGATAGTACAGACGGAACAACATACCAAAAACGCACTAGCTGTTCTGGAAACACAAGAGGTTCATCATGAGTAATGTGGTGAACGCTCTCAAACGTGACGTAATAAGGCTTTTTAAGGCACCCGCCGCTCTTGTGGTGGTTGTATTTCTTATTGTCCTTCCTTCGCTTTATACCTGGTTTAACGTTGTGGGGTTTTGGGATCCCTACGGCAACACGGGCAACTTGCGCGTCTGCGTGGTAAATGAGGACAAAGGAACAACGAACGAACTCACCGGCACGCTTAATATGGGAGATCAGATCGTTGAAAAACTTGAGAGTAATGAGCAGTTGGGTTGGGTGTTTACTGACCGGGAAACTGCCATGGAAGAAATTAATTCGGGCAAGTCCTATGCCGTTTTTCTTATCCCTTCAGACTTCAGTGAAAATACCCTGACGCTTTTGTCGGGGAATTTTGTTGCACCGCAACTGAAATACTATGTCAATGAAAAGGCGGGCGCGGTTTCGCCTAAAATTACCGATTCGGGCGCCAATACTCTAGAAAAAACAATCAACTCAACCTTTGCTTCTACGGTAAGCGAAGTCATTGCTGATGCTTTTGATAAAGGGGTTGTGCAATCGCAGAATGCCATCACCAAATCTAAATCAGAGGTTGTCGAACAGCTCAGTAAGGCAAACTCTTCCTTATGTCTTGCGCGGAGCACCATTTCGGATTTTAATGCCGCTACTTCTGATGCAACTCAAAAAGCAAAAGATGCCCAGTCTTCGCTTGATGATGTAAAACAGCAGGTGCAAAACTTAAGCGATGCTATGAAGAATCTTTCTTCGGTTTTGTCATTGGTGCAGTCTAAAATGGGGCCGTTCATTTCTACGATGAATACTTCGATGGACAAGGCCTCATCGCTCATTTCTAAAACCTCAGCAAGCACCAATACCGCCATTGGAAACACTGCTACTGCTATTTCTAACGCTCAAGGAAATGTTCAAGCAGCCGTTAAATATGGCGAAGGGGTAGTTGCTCAAAATGAGACGCTAATCCAAAAGCTCAAGGATATAGATCAGTCATCGTTGACCGAAGAGCAAAAAGAAGTTCTTAATAACACCATCTCTTCGCTTGAGTCACAAAACGAATCGCTCTCTCAAGGTTTGGAGGGCTTAGGGCAAATAAGTACCGAACTTGATACGGCGGCTACCGACATTGCTCAAGCCTCTACCAAGGTTAATTCCGCAACGCAAAATGCGCTCAAGAATACTGACGAATACCGCTCAAGTTTCACCACGAATACCTATCCAGTACTCAATGAAGGCTTAATCAAGCTGAGCAGTACCACCAGTGATCTTTCGGCAATCATCTCCAACCAGTCCTTCATTGTTGATCAGTCCTATCAAGTACTTGATCAATTCATCAATGCGCTCGGGTCAACTTCTACCGCACTTGGTCAAACCGATAGCTTCCTTTCAAGCGTTCAATCTTCAATTTCAACCATACAGACTGATGTTGTTGCTCTTAATACTTCAAATGAGGTCACGTCTCTTATTGGCGAAGATGGCCTTGATCCAGAAAAGATTGCCGATTTCATGCTTTCGCCAACGCAACTTGAAACGGAATCGCTTTATGAAGTTAACGCCTACGGTTCTGCAATGGCACCTTTGTTTATGAATATGTCTTTGTGGATTGGCGTATTCATGCTCTTGGTTATTTTGCGCCAAGAGGTAGATGGCGAAGGTATTTCGCACTTCACCACACGACAGCGCTATTTAGTGAAGTGGCTGTTCTTTGCGCCTTTGGCTATGCTGCAGGCTGTGGTGTGCTGTGCCGGTAACTTATTTATAGGCGTTCAAGTTGCTAGCGTTCCGCTCTTTTTCTTGACAGCAATGCTGGCGTCACTAACCTATCTCAGTATTCAATATGCTCTGTCCATCACCCTGCAACATATAGGTAAAGCGTTCTGCGTTATCTTGATCTTTGTTCAAATTCCGGGAGCAACGGGTCTCTATCCAATTGAGATGACTCCTGATTTCTTTCAGGTGCTCTATCCGTTCTTCCCGTTCACGTATGGCATCAATGCTTTACGCGAGACTATTGGTGGATTCTACGAAATGCAATGGGGCTTCTATGTAGGAATGTTATTGCTCTTCTTGGCAATTTTCTTCATAGGTGCTTTTATAGCTCGTCCTTCGTTTGTAAATCTCAACAGAATGTTCTCCAAACAAATTAAAGATGCAGACCTATTCAATGGCGAAGACGTTCCTATTCCTGCACGAAGATATCGAGCGCAACGGCTCTTTTTCCGCCTTGCTAATGAGGCTAAGTATCGTGACAAATTGGCTCGTGAAGTTGATCAGTATCTTAATCTCTATCCGCGCCTGAGGAATGGTGCCTTTATTATTGGTAGTCTTGCACTAGTGCTTGTAACGCTTTTTATGGCTTTATTCCAGGCAGAAAAAGTTGCCATTTTAACCTTCTGGTTGATATGGCTTGCCTCATTTATCATCTTCTTGATCATTGTAGAGTTCACTAAAGATAGACTTGAACATGAAAGTTCGCTTGCCTTCCTTTCTAATGAAGAGGTTGATCGGTTGATCAGCAATCAAAAGGATGACAACAACGACGAGCAAGTACCTTCTTCAACCGTTGCGGAAGGAGAAGGAAATGCATAATATTTGGCAGTTGTTTGTTGGTGATGTCAGGCGCATTTTAAGTAACGTTGTTGCTGTTGTTATTGCTCTGGGGTTAATCCTGCTCCCTTCTTTGTTTAGCTGGTATAACGTTTTGGCTTGCTGGAATGTTTTTGACAATACCGACAATATCAAAGTTGCTGTTGCTAATACCGATGAAGGCTATCAGAGTGATTTGGTTCCCCTAAAGGTTCATCTTGGTGAATCAGTTGTGTCTTCTTTGCGGGAAAATAACCAAATGAACTGGGTTTTCACTACCGAAGAGGATGCTATTGATGGCGCTAAATCGGGCAAGTATTATGCTGCGGTAGTTATTCCGCCCAGCTTCAGTAAAGATATGATGACGTTCTATTCCAGCGACGCCGAGCATGCAAAATTGATCTATTACAACAATGAAAAGAAGAACGTTGTTGCGCCTAAGTTGACAGACCAAAGCGCTGACAAAGTTTCTTATCAGGTTAACAAGGCTTTTTTGGAAACCCTCTCAGAAGTAGCACTTTCGGTTGCCTCACAGCTTTCTTCGTATGCTGATGACGCTGGCTCAAATAGTCGTATTGGAGACTTGGTAAAACACGTTTCAACTATGAGTGGTGAAATGTCTCAGGCCTCCCAAATGCTTTCAGCGTATGTATCCATGCTTGATTCAACAGAGGCGCTTATTAAGGGCTCGTCCAATTTGCTCTCTTCGGTTAAGGGCTCCTCTGAGGAAGTAGTAACTTCTGTAGGGGAAAGCAAGGAAGCCATTTCTTCTATATCGGGTGCGCTTATTAAGTCATCCGAAGAACTAAGTAAGTCTATCGAAAAAAGCGCTGAGGGATTCGAAGGGGTAGACTCAGCCATAGATGAAGCTTTCGCTTCAACCAATACCTTGTCAGTTGATTCGGCAGATAGGCTTGATTCTCAGGCTAGCTCAATTGATGAACAGGTAGAGGCAACCAAGGGCTTGGTTACGGCTCTTGAAAATCTCAAAGAAACACTTCCAGAAAGTCAGCAAGAAACGATTGACGTACTTATTTCGCGCTTGAATGCTTCGGTTGAATTGCAGGATCAGGTTGCTCAGGCTATGAGGCAAGCTGCAACTGATATCAGAAGTGGCAACGCAACCACTCAGCAAGACTACGAAGAGGTTAAACAGCTTTCTAAGGAAGCGAAAGAAGGCCTCACGCAACTTTCTCAAGACTACAACAACGAGCTTAAGCCTAAGCTTGACCAGATGGTCTCCGAGCTTTCTTCGGTTGCGGAATCGCTTTTGCAGACGGCGCACCAAATCAGTGCGGTGGGTGATTCCATGAGTGGCACTTCCGATTCAATGATCAATGACATGGAGAAGGCCAAGACGCAATTAAATTCTGCTTCAGCAGATCTTCAGAGCGCATCAGATAAGTTGGATTCCTTAAGTACCACCATGATAGAGGCACTCAATTCTGATGACATGGAGACGATCTATACCATTTTAGGTACTGATACGGAATCATTTGCAAGTGCCCTGTCTGCACCGGTGGAACTGGATAGGCAAGCTGTATTTCCGGCAGATAACTTTGGTTCGCAAATGGCACCTTTGTATACCACTATTGGTGTATGGATTGGTTCGCTTCTTATGCTTGTTGTTGTCAAGACCACTGTGTCTCGCAAAGCACGCGAAGATCTTGACAACCCCAAGATGCGCCATCTTTTCTTGGGACGTTTTGGTATCTTCGCCCTGCTGTCATTTTTGCAAACCACCGTCTTGGCACTGGGCAATATGTTCTTCTTGGGTGTTCAGACCAACGAACCGCTTCTTTATTTGTTGTGCTTCTGGATAACCGGATTGGTATTTACATTCATCATCTATACCCTGGTGGCTTCGTTTGCAAATTTAGGAAAAGCGGTAGCGGTATTTTTGCTCATCATTCAAATTACCAGCGGTGGCGGAAGCTTCCCTCTGCCTATTTTGCCTGATTTCTTCCAGTGGCTCAGCCCGTTCTTGCCGGCAACGCATGCCATCAATGCGATGCGTGCAGCTATGATGGGCGTATATCAGGGAGACTTCTGGATAGAGATGGGGCTGTTGTTGCTCTTCCTAGTTCCGTTTGCGCTCTTGGGTCTGGCTCTGCGCAAGCCTTTGATGAACTTCCTGCATTGGTATATTGACAAGGTGGAAGAGTCGAAGCTGGTTGTTTGATTCTGAGGCTCGCATGTTGCACTACAAGGCGAAAGGCTTGTTTTGCAAGATGCTTGAGGTGCCTTTAGGACGCCCTGAGCGGAGCGCTTCATTTGTTTCCGCTGGGTTTAGCCTAGGGGTTTCTTTTGAGGCGTTCTAGCCACCAATTATTTCAACAAGGGTTTTTATCATGAAGATGGAAAGCACCACAAGCATGATGGGTTTGACAATGCGCGTGCCCTTGTTGGTAAAAAGTTTTACGCCAATCCAGGCGCCTGCCATATTGAAAAGCCCCGCAACAATTCCCAGCAAAAGCCAAACCTGTCCATTTATCAAGAAAACAGCCAAGGCTGAAAGATTGGTTGCAAGGTTAACGGCTTTGGTGGTTCCTGCTGCATCATGAAGATGAAGATGGGCAATTCCTGAAAAAGCCAGCATTAAAAATGTTCCCGTCCCCGGACCGTAGAAACCGTCATAAATGCCAAGCGCAAATGCAATGGTGGCACAAAGCGCAATGTTTTTGGCGGTTTTGGGAGACTCAAGCGTTATCTCCATGGCATGACTGCGAATAAGATAGATTGCAGTAAGGGGGATAACAATAATCATAACGATGCGCAACACTTGGTCGCTAACCATAAGGGCTATGTTGGCACCAAGTGTTGCCCCTATTATGGCCGTAATAACGCAGGGAAGGGCGCGCCTTACCTTGATAAATCCTTGTCGGGCAAAACGATAAGTTGCAAGGGTGGTACCCATACAAGAAGAAAGTTTGTTTGTCCCCAGTGCAAGGTGAGCAGGGATTCCTGCCATCAAGTAGGCCGGAAGTGAAATCAGCCCGCCACCCCCAGCGATAGCATCAACCGCGCCCGCAAGAAAAACAAGCGGGCAAACAATTAAAAAGGGAATGATGCTATCTAGGGGAAGGCTTTCGAGCATGATTTTTGGTTAGGACAAAAGAGCAGAAACCTTACCAAGGAGAGGCTCAAAGCTTACGCCACGGTTCATGAAGTTTGGCTGCTCAAGCGTGACAACCATAGCGTCATGAACAAACTTGCCAGCAAAGTCCACGCTGGTTACCACGTCTTTGCCTGCCATGATGGCTGCCGTAACGCATGAGCAGAATAAGTCTCCTGTGCCATGAAGCATGAACGGAAGTTTCTCTTCAATAAGTTCAGTGAGAGGAGTATTTCTTCCTGCAACGTAGTTTCGGATAAAGCCATCTTCGCGGTCAATTCCTTTGATCACTACATTTTTCGCACCGCGGTTGCGCAACATATTGATAATCTGCTCAACTTCTTCAGTGCTGATATTCTGTCCGGTATATTCGGTACCCAAAATAAGCGAAGCTTCTGTAAGGTTTGGCGTAAGGATGTCAGCCCCATCGGCAAGGTTTGCCATAGCAGAGCAGAGTTCCTTGGTATAGGTGGGATACATCTTTCCGTTGTCGCCCATAACAGGATCCACAATGCGCAACGCTTCTGGATAGGTGTTATAGAGACGCTGAATGCTCTCTACCTGTTCGGATGCACCAAGGAATCCGGAATAGATTGCATCAAGTTCCACATCTACTTTCTCCCAAGCATCAAGATAGGCAGGAAGCATTTCGGTGGTGTCGTGCATCGTCCAAAAAGGAAAAGCGGTATGGGAAGAGAAAAGCCCCGTTGGCACCGGGCAAACATCGCAGCCACCAGCGGAAATAACAGGGATGGCAACCCCTAAAGAACATTTGCCGTAACCGCATAGGTCATGTATAGCGCCAACACGAGGAATGTAGTCAGGGCGTTCGGTACGATCAAATAAAGGTTGACTGTTAAGACTCATCACTTTGTCCCCTTACTAAATACAGTAGATTGATAAATTTTAGACTTACAATCGATGAGAACCATAAGTGACTAGATTATAAACATAGTTAGTCGTCATCTTCTTCGTCGAAAGCTTGTTCTTCATTCTCTCCACGATCTTTAAATTTTTTCTTTGTTCTGCGCTCGGCAATAATCGCAAAAATAATGCTAAAGATAAAACCGCCCCCAATAAGGCAGGCGATTCCTTCATACGTTTCGAAGATGAAATGATATAACTCGTTGAAATCCATGCGTTCCTTTCACGGATTTTGTAGTTGGTTCAATGAGGCTAACGTCTCTTTATAAACATTGTAGAGTATACTAACGTTTGTTCGCTAAAAAGCAGAACAACTTAATACAACACGTTGAAAGGTTAGTCATGTTAGACATTCGGTTCGTTCGCGAAAATCTCGATCAAGTTGCCAGCGCGATGCGTAATCGAAATCATTCATGGGATAGTGAGCGTTTTGTTGAACTTGATGAAAAGCGTCGTAACACTATCACTGAAGAAGAAAGCCTTTTGAGTGAGAGAAATACCCTCTCTAAAGAAATTGGCAAGCTTATGTCTGAAGGCAAAAAAGACGAAGCAGAGCAAATCAAGGCAAAGGTTTCACAGCTCAAAGAGCAAATTGCTGTTTTGAGCGAACAGCGTGCTACTGCTGAAGAAGAACTCAAAGCCATCTTGCTTGCTACCCCTAACATGCCTGCAGATACCACTCCGGTAGGAGAAAGCGAAGATGACAACCCAGAGGTTCGCCGTTGGGGTACGCCTCGTGAATTTGATTTCGATTTCAAGCCTCACTGGGATTTGGGCACTGATCTGGGCATTATTGATTTTGAACGTGCAGTAAAACTTGCAAAGAGCCGTTTTGTTCTCTTGGCAGGTACGGGTGCTCGTCTTGAGCGCGCTATCATCAACTTTATGGCTGATACGCATATTAAGCGTGGCTATAAAGAATGGTGGTGCCCTGCAATTGCAAATTCCAAAACACTTACCGGCACTGGTCAGCTTCCTAAGTTTGAGGAAGACCTGTTCAAGACCACTACTGATGATCTCTACCTTATTCCAACGGCAGAGGTTCAGCTCACCAATATCCATTCTGGTGAAGTCCTTGATGCAGCGGATTTGCCTTTGAAATATTGCGCTTATACCCCTTGCTTCCGTGAAGAAGCAGGCAGTGCTGGCCGTGATACGCGTGGCCTTATTCGCGTTCATCAGTTTGACAAGGTTGAAATGGTTAAATATGCCAAGCCAGAAGAAAGCTACGATGATCTTGAGGCTATGGTTGAAGACGCTGAAAACATTTTGCAACTTCTTGGGTTGCCATATCGTGTCATTTCTTTATGCACCGGCGACATCGGATTTTCCGCTGCAAAAACCTACGACTTGGAAGTTTGGCTTCCTTCTTACAATGCCTACAAAGAAATTTCTTCCTGCTCAAATTGTGTAGATTTCCAAGCACGTCGCGCCAACATTAAATATCGTGATCCTGAAAACTTCAAAGGGTCTCGTTTCGTTCATACGCTCAATGGTTCAGGTTTGGCAGTTGGTCGTACCATGGCAGCTATCATGGAAAACTATCAGCAGGCCGACGGTTCCATCAAGGTGCCAGACGTTTTGGTTCCTTACATGGGCGGTATTGAAGTTATTGAGCCTTTGGCTTAAGGTTCAAAAGCTAAGGCAACGTTTAGAGTGGCAAGGGTTTTTTGGTGGTAGATCGAAATCGTCGACAATCTCACCAGGTCACAAAGAGAAAGTCCGGGGCATCGCGTATGCCCCGTTATTCTTCGGTGCATGAATCTAAGGAATCTGCTTCTGTTCCTACTAAGCGGGGAGCTAAGGAATCCAGTTCGGCTCCAACACGGCGCGAATCCAAGGAGCCTACGTTTGCCCGAGCCAAGCGTCCTTCTATAAGTAAGCAAGATGAATATGGATCTGGATACCAGGACCATCAGGATTCATCTTCGCGCGAAGTTCCTTCTTCAACTGATCTGCCTTCCATACGAGCAGGTGCGTTTAAACCCACCGTTCGCAAAATGCAAGGTAAAACTCCTCATGCTTCGAAAGCGTATGCGAACAATCAGAAAGCTCATGCGGGCACTTCGGAGGAACAGGCATCGCAACAGCAGAAGAAAAGTTCGTCAGGCATCCGTGGTGCTAAGCACGGAGCATCCAAGCGCTCTCTTAGTGAGCGAATCAAAAACGCTTCAACGCGCTCAAAAGTTTTCATGGTGATTTTTGCTCTTTTGTTTGTGGCGCTTTTAGTTGCGACGGGCATTCTTTGTTGGAATCAATGGCTTCGTTATGACGACCACAAAGATTTTCAAGGAACCTGGCAGATCGCAGGAACAAAGACATCCTTCGTTATCACTGATACGGAAATGAAGCTCACCGATGAGGTTGCTTATGCCTATGAGCTTGACACGTTCAACAAGACTATTTCCTTTTCTTTTGGGAATCTTTCCGGTGGCGGTTCGTATGCTTTTTCTCCTGATAGAGCAGACCTTATTATCACGGAATCCAATTCGGGCAGTGACGGCTCTTCCGTCCCCTCAAAATTGACCAAACTTTTAAACGCTGATGGCTCTACCGCTGTCCATGATGATGAATCGTCTAATTAAAAATGGGGAGTGCAATGAGCAAGCCACTCGCCTATGAAAAAATCAAGGTCAGAGCTGATAGGATTGAGCTCCTTGTTCGGGTATGTGATGAAAAATTTCGCCTGACGAATGCTGATCTTATTGCTATTTGTGAAAAAGATTTTCCGCTCCTTTCTTCGCATGCTTGTTATAACGAAAAAGGAACAACCTTTGGGGCGGTCATGAATAGCACCTCAGTTCCTCATTTGCTTGAGCATCTCATTGTTTATTTGGAAGTTTTGGCGCTAAATTCTTCTTGCGAACAGGCTCATGATAAAGAAGGTCAGTGGGGCACTTCAGACAAGGTAATTACGGGGTCTACCCAGTGGAGCGCTGATGATAATTGTCTAGCCTTGGTAAGCGTTTCTTTTTTCGATGATATCGTTGCGCTTTCTGCCTGTAACCAGGCGCTTGAGTATCTCAATGAAGCGCTTTGCGCACTTTCGGAATATTGACTGATTGCAAGACGGTTTAATGTATCTGCACTTGTGCTGGCGCTTGTATTGACACTTGCGCAATCCTGACTGTTTATAAGGCTGTTTAATGTTTAAGCGTCAGTGCTGGCGCTTCCATACGCTTTTTTTGAGCGCAGGCTAAAGAAAACAAGAATCCTGACACGTTGAATTCTCAAAATTTTACTCAAATTGTGCCACTTGGGTATCGAGTTTGTAACAAACTTCAAAGCTCTGCTATTCATAGGCAACATGCACGGATATAATAGGCATTACCAATTATTATATTCCGTAAAAGGTATTGTTCTCGACACTAGGGGGTTCTCATGGGTAGATTCGTATCATTTGTAGTTGGTGGAATTGTAGGCGCTGCTGCAGTTTGGCTTTCAGCAAAGGAAAATCGCCAAGTTGCTATCGATAAATTCAATGAAACTTGTCCTGTTGCTGATCAACTTCATGAAAAGACTGGTCAGCTTGTTGATGGCGTTGCTACCACTTCTACCAAGGTTATCAACACGGTAGTAGACAAAGGCCAGGACGTTTACAACAACATTACTCGTCCAAAAAAAACTGAAGTAGCTGCTCCTGAGGCTTTTGCTGAAAAAAACGATGAACTTCGTCAGAAGATTGACGCTGCACGTGAGCGCATTGCAACCCAGGTTGCTAAAAATGTAGAGGCTGTTCATGATGCTGCTGTTGATAAGGCTCCTGCTGTTATTGATGCTGCTTCATCTGCTGCAGGCACTGCAAAAGAGGCAATTTCAGGTGCTGCTGACGCCGTAAAGGGTGGCGCAGAGGGCAAAGACAAAGAGTAAGAGTGCTTCTACTGTTTTCTGGTAGCTTTGTTCTTGTTCAAGAAATCGCTTTCATAGATACTTCAAAGGGTGTGTTCGTTTTGACGCACCCTTTGTAAATTACACGGCGAATTAAAAGGATTGCTCATGGGAAATACTTATTATTCAGTTCGCGATTTAGTAGGTTGTCCAGTTTTTGTAGAAACCTCTAAGAAACAGCGTCGAATTGGCAAAATTCATTCCGCTATTTTCCATCCAAGCGAGCGCAAGATAATTGGTTTCACTATTAAGCGCCCCGATGTCGCTTTAATGTTTCATAGAAGCGAAAAGGTAATGCCTGTTAATGCCTTTGCAGTTCAAGGTGGACACGTTGTTATAGAAGAAAAAGATCTTATTTCAGGAAGAGTTTTAGCTAAGCAGTTCAAGGTTAGCTGGGACGAATGTCTTGTATGGCAAGGTATGCCTCTCTATACCGAAGAAGGCCAAAAATGTGGCTATGTTGGCGATGTTATTTTTTCGCGTGATGATGGTTCAGTAACCACCCTTACCATCGATAAAGGAAGTACCCATAACCTCTTGATTGGTCAGACGTCAATTTCTGCTGAAGATGTAAAAGGATTCAGAACAGGCGTTGGCGAAAAACTTAATACGGTTGATGAGGGCAATTTTTTGCAGGGAGCCCTTATCGTAGGATCGAATGTACTTTCCGCTCAGGCTCAGGGAGGCTTAGCGGAAAAGGCAGGAAGTGCTTCGGCTAAAGTTGCTAACACCGTTAGTAAAAAAGTAGAAAAAGCTAAACCGATAGTAAATGAGGCAACGCACAAAGCAGGCGAAGCCGTTAATAAGGGAGCTTACGCGTTAGGCGAAAGACTTGCGCAAACAAAGGGCATGTTTTCAAGCTTTAAAGAGGAATACAACAAAGCACGCAAAGGTAGCGACGAGGAATAGGCTTGGTGGCAGACATGCCCTCAACCAAGATCTCATACCGTCAAAGCGTATAAAGACAGTAACAAGGAATAGAGCCGGCAATGAAGCAAGAAAAAGAGATATCTCTTTTCGGGAAAAAATTCAAGCAAAGTGATGTGATCAAGCTCGGTGGACTTTTGGTCTTCATTGCGCTTATCGCTGTGATAATAGCTGCTCTTTGGCCACGGCTGTCCGTTGTTTTTGAATCCGGTGGTGCAGAAGCCCTTATTGACTACATTAGAAACCAAGGCGCGTTTGGTGTTCTCATCCTTTTGGGGATGCAACTCCTTCAGATAATAGTTGCGTTCATCCCGGGTGAAGTTGTTCAGGTAGCAGCAGGTATGATGTATGGCCCCTTATGGGGAAGTATCATCATTCTTGTTGGTTGCGTTATTTCTTCGGCACTTGTATATGAGCTTGTGCATAAACTGGGGGCTCCTTTCGTTCGCTCTATGGTTGGCGAAAAGAACATGCAGAAGTTTCGTAATTTTGAAACTTCAGGAAAATTTGGTACGACGGTTTTCATTCTCTTTTTGATCCCTGGTTTTCCTAAGGACGTGCTTACGTATATTGTTCCGCTCAGTGACATGAATCTCAAAACGTTCTTGCTTATATCAACTATTGGTAGAACTCCTGGTGTAGTTGTGTCGACTTACGCCGCAGCTGGCCTTGCAGATGGCAACATAGTAACAAGTGTTGTTCTCTTCGCCATTCTTGCCCTTATTGCCATTATTGTGTTGTTGTTGAAAAATCGAATCATTGATGCAATCAGCAAACACGGTAAAAGCAAGTAAGGGGGCATCTTGATGAGCGAAAATAATGCGTCGGATAGTCAGGCGAATAAAGCTGATGATTTCAAGGACGCCGCAAAGGCAGAAGCTCTCTCTGCTGCGGAAAAAGGACTAGAAGCAGCTCAGCAAGCGCTTGCTGCTGCCGAACGTAAACTTGCAGAAGTTAAGGGAAGCTGTCAAGAGCAGTCTGCAGAAGATGCTTCTTCTGCTACGGAAGGTGCTTCCTCGGTCTCTTCGACTTCTTCGGAGGGTGCCTCGTCAGGTTCTTCGGCCTCTTCTGCAGAAGACGTTTCGTCGACCGCTCCTGCGGGATCTGGTTCTACAGCATCTTCGCAAGGCGCTTGGCAGAAAAGCGCGCAATCGTATACGCAAGCTAATTCGCAAGGCGCCTGGCAAAATGGCGCACAGGCTCAAGGATGGACCGCGCCAAACCAGAGCCAGCCATTTTCTCAAGGATGGACCGCGTCAAACCAGAACCAGCAATATCAGCCACCGGTTTCGCCTCATTATTCGGCTCCCTATGCTTCCCCTAAAGACCACGTAGCTGCAGGTTTGCTGGCTATTTTTTTGGGCGCTTTCGGGGTGCATAAATTCTACCTGGGATACAACACGCAAGGCTTCATTATGTTGGCTATCAGCATTTTGGCGGGGCTTTTTACTATCGGTTTAGCGGTGGGCGTTATTTGGGTCATTGCGGTGGTAGAGGGAATTCTCTATCTCACAAAGAGTCAAAGTGAATTTGAGCGCGTATATGTGTACGGAAAACGTGAATGGTTCTAGAACAGCTTGTTTGCTAAATCTATACGGTATAATACGGCTATGTTATTGATGCATAAAGGAGGAAACATGCCTGCTATTACTCGTGATCAGGTTAAAGTCCCTGCAGACGTTATGCCTGAAACTCGTGAGACTTACATTGACAACTACCTTAAGGCTACTCGTGGCACTGGTCGTTTGATGTTGTTTGCTTGCGACCAAAAAATTGAACATTTGAACAAAGACTTCTATGGTGAAGGCATTGATATTTCTGATGCTGAGCCAGAGCATCTTTTTGAAATTGGCTCTCAGGGCACCATTGGTGTTCTCGCTGGCCAGCGTGGTCTTATTGCACGTTATGCTCCAGATTACCCTGAGATCAACTACTTGGTAAAAATGAATTCAAAAACCAACTTGGTTAAGGGTTCTCAGGATGATCCTTATAGCCCTCAGCTCTATGATTTGGAAGCAGTTCTTGCTATGCGTGAAGCTGGCGTGAACATTGTTGGCTTGGGCTATACCATCTATCTTGGTTCAGAATATGAATCACAGATGATGTCTGAAGCTGGGGAGCTCATTGCAGAAGCTCATGCAGCAGGTTTGATTGTTGTTCTTTGGATTTATCCTCGCGGTAAAGCAGTCCCTGATGAGAAAGATCCAGATTTGATTGCTGGCGCTGCAGGCGTTGCTCTTTGCTTAGGTGCAGACTTCGTTAAGGTTAACCCACCTCATGAGGTTGAGGGCAAATCTTCTTCAGAAGGTTTGAAGATTGCTTCTATGGCTGCTGGTCGTACCGGCTTGGTTTGCGCTGGTGGTTCAAAGGCAGACGCTAACGTCTTCTTGACTGAGCTTCACAATCAGATCCATATTGGTGGTGCTTGCGGTAATGCTACCGGACGTAACATCCATATGCGCTCTACCGAAGAAGCTATTCGTCTTTGCAACGCTATTTCTGCTATCACCTTGGGTGATTGGAGCGTTGAGGACGCAGAGGCTGTATTCAAAGGCGAAAAGGAATTTTCACTTTAGGCTTTGTTCTGAGCTTTAGTTAGCTCTGCTCGTTTTAGATGATTAGGTTCCCCGTAAGGTTTTCCTTGCGGGGAATTTTTTGTTTGTGGGGTAAAAATAAGGTTTTTACTCGGACAAAAAATGTGTCTTAAATCTAGTGTTTTACCAGGTCAGACAGGGTGAATCCGGGTGAAAAGTCAGTTATGTTGATGCAACTTGGCGTACCTTCTAGCTCTTGTAGGCATGAGGCCTTCTGATGGATATCAATTAGAATTCAGTGAGTTGTTAGTTAAAAAATAATCAACCATAAGTGAAATTACTTCTTTAGGGTTGCAGGCAAAAGAATCACTTGGGAAGGTGCTTTGTTGGGGTTGTTTGTTGTCTGCGTTGCTTTATTTCTAGCTATTTTCGTTTTTGCGGGAATTCTGCTTGCTTATATTGCGTTTGTTGATTGGAAAACGCGCTTAATTTCGCTGAGGGCTTTAGCTCTTCTTGTTGGCTTGCGCGTATCACTTGCGGTTTCGTCTCTGGTTATCGCCTCTTGCGTAACAGCGCCACAAGAGCAGTCTTTTGATTGGCTGTTTATTCTTGTTGACCAGCTTTCGTTTGCTTCGCTTGTTTTTTCTTCGGTGGGGTCTCTATCTTTCATGGTGGTTTTAATGGGTCTAAGCGCATTAGTGGAGGTTTTTCTGCGCAAGTCTAAACAAAGGCAATGCTCACAGAATGAATCATGCATGCAATATGATCTATACGTGCAAAGCAAACAGTGCGTCCAAAAAAAACAATGCTTGCAAGGGCAATATGTGCAAGGGAAACAATGCGCGCAAGCGAAAGACACGCAAAGACAGCAACGAACGCAA
>CAVABR010000050.1:0-19058 GCA_963586955.1 bacterium | reverse complement strand
GGAGCAGTCTGGTAGCTCGTCGGGCTCATAACCCGAAGGTCGTTGGTTCAAATCCAGCCCCCGCGACCAAAAACCGCAGGTCACAGGCTTATGCCCGTGGCCTTTTTCTTTGGTTCGACCCCCAAGTGGTCCCAAAGTGGTCCCAAATACCAAAAACCGCAGATCAAAGTACCTATTTTCGAAATGTGATTTTTTATTATTTAGCCATATCAATTTCAGTTTGATAGGAATTTGATAGGAATTTGAACGGAATTTTGTTTTTAAGTCACTCTGTTTTAGCTTTCTGTTGTTATTGGAAAAAAGGTAAAAGGGTAGAAAAAGGGTAGAATTTTTTTTAATTTTTTGACATGAGCAGAATTTGATCAGAATTATCTGTCAATGGCTGATGGAGTGGGGACTCCATGCATTTTGCACTTGGAGAAGAGTTTCAATATAGAGATTCGCTAAGGGTGCTTACCGTACTAATAGCGATAAAACTCTTCTCGTTGAGGTCGAGGCTGTACTCCTAAGGAGCATGCCTTAGCACGTAAGACATGCTCCTACTTAGTGTAATGTGATCTACGTCTCTTAGACTTTTTTGATGTCGTCGTCGAAGAACCAGTTGGATGACACGCGCTTGCCATAATCGATAATGTAGTAGAACTGCCTGCGCTTTGTGTGCCAGCAGACACGGTTGATCGTAGCCAGCTTGCCACTCTTTTTTACCGTTACGTGATCGCCGATGTGATAAAGAGGTCGACCGAGTTCGTCGTACCCCTCTTTTCGGATAGTGATGGTTTCATCGCCATCATGTCGTTTGAGTTTTAGGGTTAAAGAATCTTCTTCGGTGCACAGCAGATATGTATGCCACCAGTTTGATTCATCCCAGTTATATTGCTCATCAGTGCAGGACACGACGTAGTCACCTGTGCGTATTCGTCCGTATGTGCCAACTAAGTCAATCATTGTTTCCTCCATTTCGAGTTTCTGTGGAATACTTTCCGGGGTAGCCCTGAAAGGACTTTCTCTGCTGGCTGCAAAGATTGTGCAGGCGGGCGGTAGTGTCCGCTGTTTGTGTCTATGCTGTAAATCTTTCCACCACGAAATTCAATCATGCCGGCTACTTTTACCTGAGGGTCTTTTCCGCCGATGAGCATGGGGTGCGGAGACCTAGCATCCGGATTGATCGGGTTGGATCTTTTTCCGAAAATCAGGTTGCCATCGGTGTCTACGATATAGGTCATTTTTCCATTAGCTTTCTTCCCGCCATAAATTATCGAGCTGTTCAGGACACAGTCTTCGATGTTGACGGCGGATTTGTTCTTTCTGTAGCCAGAGGATTCAAACCAGATGTCCGGATCCTCTTTGTCACGCTCGTGCATGCTTTTGACAACGTGGTAGCTGGGTGCATAAGGCTGGGAGCTTCCGCTTGTACCAGAGTACAAGTAGCTCCTTCCGGAACCCACGACATCACCGTCCATGCTGGCGAGTAGTCCAGTCCGGAAACTGGATAAAATTCGTGCAGTCAAGGTAGTCGCCAAAAATATCACTTGGCATCGCGCCATAGATAAGTAGTTTTTTGGGTTGCAGATACTCGAGTGCGGATTCAAGGCCGGCCTTGAGATGAAATTTCTCCTCACGTGTTTTACAGACCCCGTATGAACCTATCCAATACACGCTCTTTTTTGGTAAACCTAAAAACGCGATTGGAACCTCGGTGATGTATGGCTTATATGTTCTTTCATCAGCCCAGCGAAGGGTTGGATAGACTTCCTCGTGACCGAGTTCTTGGAGGGCGTGCCCGAAAAGTCGGCTCATATACACATTTGCGCATTGGAGCACGAAGGGCATATCCCAATAGATCGAGCAGTCTGTCGTTGAACAAGCGCGTTTCAAGAGTTCGTCTGAAAATTCCTCGATGCCGAGCAATGCATCGGCAAACAAGGGGTCATTTTCGAAGAAAACAGTGCAGTCATTCTCTCCAGCTTTGTTAAGGCGAGAGAACGGAACCGCCCCATCAATCCTGACGTGCTCACGAGGTGGCTTTATCTTTACGATCTCCAATAGAGATTCGAAGTCTGCCCCCTCCGCCATTTGAGAGAAGAAGCCGTCGTCAACGATGTTTTTGCGATGAATAGGTCTGTTTGCCACGGCTCGCAAGTGCTGTCTCCATGATGTGGGGCAATCAGAATTATTTGAATCAACCATGGTGATTCCTTTCTGGTCGCGTTTTGCGCGACCTTCCGTTGTAAACGGTCGAAATCACTCGGATGGCAGGGTGGCGCACTTGAGCGCATGTTTGCTATTATGTCAATTGGAATACGAACCCGAGTGGTTCGACCTTGGCCATCTTTGCTTCCAACAGGGATGGCCATTTTTTTTATTCTTCAATTGTCAAGGTGCGCGGCAGTTTTTAGAAACAACCTAGGATCCTGCCTAGATATAAACATCGTTTCATCTTTACGTCAAGAAAAAATTTGTTTTCAGGTGAAAATTTCTCCTAAAACCAAACAAATATTGATAAAATATGAATATAGTTACAGCTATAGCCGGAATTTCTCGAGGAAGGAGTACGCCAAATGTTGATTACGTTTGCGGTGAAGAATTGGCGCGCATTCAAGGGCTGGACAATACTTTCCATGAAGGCGTCAAGGGAAAAGGCGGACTCGGAGAGATTGGCGAAGCTCCCGTCACGGTATGGAACAATGAAAGTTCTTCCCGTTACTGCGATCTATGGGGCCAATGCATCGGGGAAATCGAGTTTGATGGATGCTCTTGCGCTTGTTCAAAAACTCGTTGTAAAGGGTAATGCGGTTACCCAGATGATTCCAGTTGAACCGTTTAGGCTTGATAAGGAATCGAAGAGTGCTCCTACTTCGTTTAAGATAGAGGTTCTTATTGATGAATTGATTTATGTGTACGAGCTTTCTTGTACTCGTGCTGATGTGATTCGTGAAAAGCTTGTGATTCATCGCACGCGCACGGATCAGCTTGTTTTCGAGCGCAACAGTGATGGGGTTGTTTTTGGGAAGAGATTCGACGGAGAGAGGGTTCGGCTGGTGGCGGAGAATACGCGTTCAAACCAGTTGTTTCTCCATAATGCCGTTGCGCAAAACGCGGATGCTTTTCGTCCCTTATTCGACTGGTTCGACAAATCGCTGACCATTATCGGTGCCGATGCGGAATACAGCCAGTATTCGCAGATGCTACTGCGTCCCGACTTCCTGAGCTTTGTCAACGAGCGCCTACGTCGTTATAATACCGGGGCGGTGCAGATAGATCTCGTCCCCATTGTTCAAGATTCTGTTCCTGTGCCCGCAGGTGTTATAGAGGAATTCGTGAATTCAGTACCAGAAGGAAAAGAAGCCAACCTGCAGATTCGGTCTGGCGGATCGGGAGGGTCGGAGATATTCATTATTCGAGTTTGCAATGGCGAGTCGACATGTAGCAAAGTGAAAACCGTTCATTTTACCGATAAAGGAGAGCGGGTGACTTTCGATCTGTCTGATGAGTCGAGGGGCACACAGAAGCTCATCGAACTTCTGCCACTTTTTTTTGATCTTGCAGCTGACAAGGACAATCGAGTTCCTTATGAAAGAGTGTATCTCGTGGATGAGATGGGCGGGAATTTCCACAGCGCTTTGACGATAGATCTCGTTAGAAAATACCTAGAATGTTGCAACGAGAATACAAGGAATCAACTTATCTTTTCAACTCATGACCTTATCTTTATGACCGAACGGGTTTTGCGTCGTGATGCGCTATGGGTATGCGAGAAAAACAGCGCAGGCGTATCAACCACCAAGTGCGTGGGTGGTCATCCCGGGATAAGGGCTGACACGGATCTTCTTAAGAATTACCGTAATGGTTTATTTGGTGGTTATCCAACATTTTGTGACTAACAACTAAATAAAGAATTTGCTCTAAGGCCGATAAGATTGTTGTCTGAGTCGACAAGAAGGGTGATCGTTTCCACTGAGTTTATTTTTGCTATTTTAGCCTCAGCAAAGTTGTTTGTAGGGGATGGATAGTGAGATTAATGAGGCAACGTAGTGTAAAGAAGGGAGAAGCTAATGAATAAGAAAATTATGGATTTAATTTCGCAAAACGGCAAGGATGATGCATTCAGTAAGATGGCGCCTACTCAGGCTATGCTTGATGAGGCTCAGACAAAGCTTGGTTTTCCCGTTCCCGAGCAGTTTCTCGAGTATCTTAATACGTACAGTCATGGTGGGTTTGGTTTTGAGATTCTTGGTATTGGCCTTGATGGGAGCATTGCTTTCCTAGAGGAGACGCTCGAGTATCGGGAAGATGGTCTCCCTGAAAATCTGCTTGTGGTGGAAAACTGTGATGAATGGCTTTATTGCATTAATGTTGATACGGACGAGGTGGTGTCTTGATACATTGATGAGGAGCCATGTGCGGACTTCCCTTGTTTTGACGATTTCTTGCTCAGTCGTCTTGAGGATGCCATTGAGAATATGTAGGCACCAGAATCCCCCAAATTACATCAATTGCTTCAACATAAAGTCAAAAAAGCGCAGGTTTCTTGGCGGTTTGGAGCTTTTGCCTGCTTTGGTGCGCTAAAATAAACATTCTAAGAGGGGGAATATCAAGATGCGGATCTAAATCCATCTTTAATCATTCCTTTTGAAAATAGAGTATTTTGTTCTGAACTGCGATTTTGAGTTAAGGGGCTTGAATCGCAGGTCTGAATTGCAGGTTCGACTAGCAGATCGGAATCGCAATTCTGACCAGCGGATCTGATGCGTAATTCTGAACCACAGGTCGGACTAGCAGGTTCGACTAGCAGAGCTGGTTAGCAGGCCCGACTAACAGATCGGAACCGCAATTCTGAATTACAGAACTGAATTTTTAAACTGCTCGGGGAGGGCAGATAGATGGCATTTAATCGATCAATGTTTCTAAGGGAAGTTAGGGTGTTCGTCTTAGTTGCGCTCTTTATCTTTCTCCTTACTGCTTTTGGTCTTTTTACGCAGACGGTTGATTTTGTTTTGTCGCTTCAAACCATGGAGACTTCTGCCTACATGGAGTACTACGACTCAAATTATGACAAAGACAACGATGGTCAAATTAAGGAAGCTATTACTCGCCTAGAGAATGACGAGACAGCCGCTCTTAAAAAGCACATTTTTGTTTTTGACAAAGGCGACTCAAGCACTATTTCTACTTCCTTAGAAACAAAATCTGAAGACGTCAAAGGGCAGATAGACAGTGAACTCACTGCTCAATCTAACCAAGATTTTATATTTATTGATTTACAGTGCTGTCGAGCTGTTGATCTTGATCACTATAAGGTATTAGTTCAAGTAAGCGCATTTCCTGTTTACGAACAATTCTTTTATAGAGTTGTTGGGTTTGGGGGAAGAAGTTTAGCCATTCTTGCTTTCGTTATTCTTGTCTTGTTTATCTTGAGATTCAAGATTCTAGGAGACAGAAGAAAGGTCAATATAGTAGTAAGTAGCGTTGTAATGTTTTGTTTTATCGCTACATTTTCTATTCAAGCGTTGCAGACAGAAATGAATGGGTTGGGATATTTCGCCTATCAAGAAAAAGCAACGGTAATAAGTGATCTTGATTTTGTTTGCAATGGCGAATATAACGGGAAAACTGCCGAGTTAGGATATCTTGAAGAAATAACCAAAGATTTGACTAATAACAGCATATCGATTCAAGAAATTAAATTTGATAACCTTGAAGCCTTTAAAGCAAATGGCGCTGCAACGGGTGTTTATGATGTTGCAAACAGCGTAGATGTCATTCAAGACAAGGATGCTATCCAGAGCAAAAAGAACGATCTTTACATCAAGGCCGCGCTCATGTTGCTTCTGGCGTTTATTCTTATTAGCGAACTGTACGCAAAGCGTGGCGCCTCTTTTATAGATAGACAAGAAAACAAAGGAATCACTCCTGCCATACTTTCTCGTGATGATATAAAACTGAAATATATTCTCTTTATAGTGGGCATTGCAACGGCATGTTTTAGTCTTGTTAATGTTCTGCGCATTAGAGAAGTAGCTATGCTTAATTGGACCGAAAACGTCAATCTAATGATTGACCTTATTTTTACCATTGCGCTTATAGCAACGCTGGTAAGTTCGTTTTTCTCTTCAACTATTCTTAAAAAGTGTGGCAGTTTGAAGGTATACATTATTGCTGTTTGTGCTATGAGTTTGATTGGCGCAGCGCTTTGCGGATCTTCCAATAATCCCGTCATTTTTGTTATTGGGCTTGTAATTATTAATACCGGTATTGCAACAATAAAAATGACGGATGATCTCTATACAACTCTCATAGATGACATAAAAAGAAAAGATGCGTGCCATATCCAGCTTGAAAGCGGTAGGTCTATCGGAGAAGTTGTAGGCACTATTGCCGGTGGCGTTATCAGCGTAATGGCAAGTTATGCCTTCGTTCAGTTTTTGGTAAGCATAGTTTTTCTGGCCGTTATTGTTGCTACGCTTGGAGTAAAAACGCCTCAAAGCAAGAAAGGGGATGTAGCAACTGCTAGTTTCAAAGAGATTTTTAGTAGTATGAAAAACGTTTTCAAACACAGAAATGCATCCATGTATCTTCTTTGCGTGTGCGCTACGGGATCAATTCCCTACATGCTTATTGAATACAAACTCCCTCTTGATATTGCAGCGCTTGGGCTTTCCGCAATGTTTCTTTCTTTCATAAAAGTAATCCTAAATATGATTACTATTTATGCGAAGCCTCTATTCCATGTAATAAGTCGATATGTGCCTCCGCTTGAATATGCAGTTTTGTATAGATTGCTTGATGCTTTAGTGATCCTGTTCTACTTATCAAGTAGCTCTATAATTGGAATGTCTATTGCGGTACTGATGTCGGGCTTATTTGATGGTGCTGGAATGTATGTGATATTAAAGGCATTCAGAGAACATCCTGAGCTAGAAGAAATACCTGAGTCTGACAGGCTTGTTGTTAATAAGGTAGTTTGTAAGTCGGGAGACGCTGTTTCGCCTACGCTTTTTTCAACGATTCAAAATCCGTTTGTGTTATCGGGGATAGCTTTTGCTTTGCCATTGGCTTACTACCTCTGTACAAAGCGAAAACAAAAACGAACTGCTTAAGAGCATAGTTGCTCCACATGGTTGCTATATAAAAAACCGTACGGCAAGCAATCAAGGATAAGGCTAACTAAGTAAAACCACCCAAGTTTCATTAATTAGGGGGGCTTCTGTCTGTAGTTATGCTTTAGAATGAGTAAACAACAGGGAGGGTGAGTTGGGATACAAATTTGTGTCCGTATCAGCTCCTCCCTTTGATAAAAGCAGATTATTACTTTGTTTTAATGCATGATCTTAAGACAGATTGAGGGGAGGGCAGACAGATGGCATTCAACCGGGCATTATTCAAAAGAGAAGTTTTAGTGTTCGTTTTAGTTGCACTTTTTATCTTCCTTCTTAGTGCTTTTAGTCTTTTTTCCCAGACGGCCGATTTTGTTATGTCGCTCCAAACCATGGAAACGTCTGCCTACATGGAGTATTACGACTCTAATTACGACAAAAACAACGATGAGCAAATTAAAGAAGCAATTACGCGCTTAGAAAATGATGATACCTCGGCCTTAAAAAAGCGTATCTATGTTTTAGACAAAGGCGATTCAAGTCTTGTTGCGACTTCTTCGGGGATGAGTTCTGAGGTAGAAAAAGAGCTTTTCGCTCAGACTAATCAGAACTATATATTTATTGATTTCGAATGCTGTCGAGCTGTTGATCTTGATCACTATAAGATTTTAGTTCAAGTGGGTACGTTCCCTATATACCAGCAATTCTTAGATAGAGTTGTTGGATTTGCTGGGAAATGCTTGGCAATTCTTATAGTTGTTCTTTTGGTCTTATTTATCTTGAGGTTCAAGGTTTTAGGAGACAGAAGAAAGGTCAACATAGTAGTAAGTAGCATTTTGATGTTCTGCTTTGTAGCAACGTTTTCTCTTCAAGCATTACAGACAGAAATGAGCGAGCTAAATTATTTTGTCTATCAAGAAAAAGTAACGGTAACAAGAGACCTCGATTTTGTATGCAACGCTGAATATACCGGGAAAACCGATGGTTTAGAATACCTGGATGAAATAGTTAAAGACTTAGCCAATACCAGTAAGTCAATTCAAGAAATTAAACTTAATAATATTGAATCTTTTAAAGCAAATGGCGCTACGGCTGGCTATTATGATGTTGCTGCTAATTTGGGCATTACCCAAGACAGTGAGTCTATTCAGAATAAAAAGATAGATCTGCTTCTTCAGGCCGGGCTTATGTGGCTTTTGGCGTTCATTCTTGTTGTTGAGCTTTATGCAAAAAGTGGCGCTTCGTTTATAGAGCGACAAGAGAATAAGGGGATTGCTCCCGTTAGAATCACTCGTGATGATATGCGACTAAAATATCTTCTGTTTGTTGCCGGAATTGCCATGTCAGGCTTCAGTATTATCAACGTTCTTCGTATTAGAGAAGTTGCGATGATTAATTGGACCGGCAATGTTGATCTGATTATTAGTACTATTTTTACCATTGCTTTAATAGCGGTTTTGCTGGGCTCGTTCTTTTCTACGGCAATTCTCAAAAAGTGTGGCAATGTTAAAGCGTACATAATTATTGTTTCATGTTTGGGATTAGTTGGCGCTACCTTATGCGGGTCAACCGACAATCCTATAGTTTTTGTTGTGGGGTTGGTGTTTACCAATTTTGGTACCGCTGCTATAAAGTTAACTGGTGATTTTTATTCAACGCTTATTGATGATCCAGAAAGAAAAGATAGGTGTTATATCGAACTTGATAGTGGCAGGTCTATTGGAGAAGTTGTAGGCACTATTGCCGGTGGCGTCATCAGCGTATTGGTAAGCTATGCCTTTGTTCAGATATTGGTAAGCGTAGTTTTCTTGGTAGTGATCTTGTTTACGTTTGGGCTAAAGAAGTCGTCGCTGGTTGTTCCTAAAAGCGATAAAGGTGATATTAAGGAAAGCTTTTCCAGTCTTAAAAATGTTTTCAAGCATAAAAATGTGGCTCTGTATCTTATTTTAGTAACTGCTACGGGTTCCATTCCTTACATGCTTCTTGAGTACAAACTTCCTCTTGATATTGCAGCGCTGGGGCTTACTGCAATTGTTCTTTCATTTATAAAGGTGGTTTCACGTCTTGTTGAAGCTTATTCAAAGCCGTTGTTCCATGTAATAAACAAACGCATTGATGCACTTGACCAGGCAGTATACTATCGATTCTTTGATGCAGGTATTTTATTGTTCTATCTGATATGTGGCTCCATGATGGGCTCTTTAGTTGGAATGGCAATCGCAGTGATATTGTGGGGCGCATTCAATGGCGCTAATGCCTATGCGGTAACGAAGGCATTCAGAGAGTTGCCAGAAGTAGAAAATATTCCTGAATCAGATAGGCTTGCGGTATACAAAGTTGTTTGCAAGGCTGGGGATGCTACTGCGCCAACGCTCTATTCGGTAATTCAAAACCCGTTTGTGCTGGCAGGATTAATTTTTGCTTCGCCTTTAGTATATATGTTCGCTTCAAAGCGAAAGAAAAAGTGCGCTTCGTGATAAGCGGGGTAATTAATGCGCACCAACAAGAAAGATCCCAAAAAGGGATCTTTCTCTGCGGTTAAGCATTTGTTGCACCAATGTTTTTACAGGCCGAATATGTCTGTAGGTTTTCTTTAAGCCTTAAAGGTAGTCACACCGTCTTTAATGGTTTCCATTACTTGAATGTTGTGAATCTCCTTTTCAGGGATATCAAAAATGTTCTTGTCAATAACAAGCAAGTCAGCAAGCTTGCCAACTTCGATAGAGCCAAGCTTGTCTTCCATCCTGATTTCCCAAGCGTTATTGATGGTGAAAGATTCAATGATCTCTTCAAGGGTTGGTGCTTCGTTGCCAAACCTTGTCTTGAAGATAGAGCCGTCTAAAGACTCTCTGGTTAGGCCAACTTCAATTGAATCAAACGGGTAGGGCTTACCTTCTGCAACGGGGAAGTCAGAGCCTTGTCCATATTTGCATCCTGCATCAATAAGTGAGCGGATAGGGTATTGAGCAGAATAAAGCGTTGCGCCAACGCTCTTTTCGTATTCTTCGACGGTAGCAACCTGCCAAACGCCTGTTGAGTTAATGAAAGCTCCTAATTTTCCTGCGCGCTCAATGTCTTCAGGAATCCATGATTGCGAATGAGAAATCACTACACGGGTATCAGAATGACCCGCATCGCGAACTGCCTGAAGCATATCCGTGGCAAGCTTAGTGGTGGCATCGCCAATAGCATGGATGTTAAGGTCATAGCCGTTTTCTGCTACTAAAAGGCCAAGTTGTTGTACCTGTTCAGTAGTGTAGTTAGGAACAACTACAGTTCCGTCACCATAGGGTTCAATAAGCGCTGCGCTCTTTGCTTCAATAAGGCCATCACCCAAGATCTTAAAGAACGTAAAGCCAAGACGATCATCATTTTCAAGGTTGGCAGCAAGATAAGAAGTCCCTTCAAGGCATTCTTCAACTTCATTCATGCTTGAAGCAAGGTAGAAGCCTCCAAAGAGACGCTGGGTGAAGTTATCGCTTCTAATGAAATCAACGAAGGAATCATCAAGGTTATCAAACACAAAGGTAAAAACACCACAGTCTACAAATGTGGTGAAACCCATAGCTGCAAACTGATGACCAAGATCAGTAAGACATTGGTTCAAAATTTCGCTAGGGAAATAGTTGGCTCCTTTGGCTACCTGGATGTAGCAACTTTCAATACAGCGCCCCGTGGGGTTGCCCTCTTCGTCGCGAACGAAGTAGTTGCTATTAGGAGTGATGTCGGGCGTATTTTTGTCAACGCCGGCAACCTCAAGCGCTTTATGGTTGCACCATGCACCGTGACAAGAAGAAGCAATAAGCAAGATGGGCTTATCGGCGCAAATTGCATCTAAAGCATCAGCCGTTGGGTGATAAGAGGTAAAGATTGGGTCCTGGAAGCCATGCCCGAAGTAGGATTCATTGTCAGGATGGGCATCAACGTATTCCTTTACAACCTGTAGAATTTCCTCTTCCGTTCTGCAGTCAGCAAGTTGAGCGCCTGTCATGAATGCTGATGCCATCAGCGGATGCATGTGTCCATCAATGAAGCCTGGAAGCATCATTTTGCCTTCGAGGTCTTGCACTTGGGTGTTGTCGTTTTTTAGAGCAAGCGCCTCTTCGTTGCTGCCAACGAAAACAATCTTGTTTCCTTCAAGAACAACAGCTTCTGCCCAAGGCTGTTGTTTGTTTACGGTATAAATTTTTCCATTATGGAAGATTCTTGTGGCGTTCATAGGCAACTCCTTGATTGTCAATGATGGCTTGCATTGCGACGCACATGCGCCAACCCATAGAGAGAGTTACCTGTTATCCAAAGATTAAAAGATTCTTCAACTAGATACGAGCCTTAGTTTTGACCTAAGGCGTGCGTTCTGCTACGTATTCCCCAAAGTTTAAAAGGTCCCCCAACCTATAATGTGGCACAAAACGTGCTGACCTAAGTATACCATCCTAGGCTTACTTATAGCGCGTGAGCAGGCCTTTAAATAAGATGTTCTTTCAAGGTTAATGGTGCGGTAGTTCTGAGATTGCTGTACATGGTCAATAGGTAAAATCGTCTGTCTGGCATTTACTAGATGCCCGCCAGGTGTCTATTAAATGTCTGTGCTTGTTGCTTAATCGCGCGCTTTCTGGATGCTTGTTGTCTGTCGGCCACTTGTTTCGCACTTCGGCTTTCGCGCTCTGCAGTTTGTGGTTCGCTTTGCGCACCCCGCGCTTCATACTCTGCACTTCATGTTTCGTATTTGCAACAAATATTAACTTTCGTTGACAGTTTTGTTTGTAAGGGGAGTGTGAGCGCGCGCTGTATTAAAATATTCAAGACAGTATTGAAAACAGTATTAGGTAATGAAAAACAGCGTTAGACGGTATTGAAAACAGTGTCAAAGTGGCATTAAAACAGCATTGAAACAAGGGGCTTGCAAGCTGTGCGAAAAATACGAGTAAAAGTCATTGGAATAGCCAGCGTAATCATCGCTATTCTTTTGACGGCATTATGCGTGGTTATGTTTTCGCAAGCAAAAAGGCAATTTTCCAATCTTGAAGCTGCAACTGAAACCTATATCACCTGCGAAAATAATGCAGAGCAATTGCGTCATGGCTCTGACGTTCTTACCGAACAAGTTCGCCTTGCTGCGCTTACGGGCAGATATGAATATGTAGAGGGTTATTTTAACGAAGCAAACACGGTTAAAAGTAGAGAAAACGCTCTTCAATCACTGAAAGGGCGCATAGATGAGACCGACCTCATAAATTCGTTCCAGTCCGCCATGGACCAATCAAATCAATTGATGGTTACGGAAGTCTACGCTCTCAGGCTTATTTGCGAAGCAAACGATATAAGCACTGATCTATGGCCAACCGAAGTAAAAAATGTTTCGCTTTCTGCCGAAGATGCTCTTCTTACTAAAGAGGAAAAGAAGGACAAAGCACAACAGCTGGTATCGGACGAAAATTACAAAAATGCGCGTGACATTATACAGAGCAAAATTGAACAAACCACAACTAAGCTGATAGAAACAACAGAGAATGAGAAAACAACTGCCAGATCCCTCTTTACTAATAGTTATTGGTGGCTTGTCTTTTCCGTTATTGCTTATGTGGTAATACTTATGAGCATTAGTTTTTTGTTGTGGAAAAGTATTATTGGCCCTGTGGTGAATTTCAATGAGCGAATCAAAAAAGGGGAGACGCTTCCCATTATTGGTGCAGTAGAAATTCGTAATCTAGCTAAAACTTACAATGAAGTTTACGAAAGAAATGAAGCTTCGCAGGAAATCATTGAACATCAAGCAGAATATGACGGCCTGACTGATCTTCTTAACCGACGTTCCTTTGACAAGCTGTATGAAAATCACGTACGGCAGAGAGAGCCATTCGCGCTTGTCTTAGCTGATGTGGATAACTTTAAAGCAATTAATGACACCTATGGGCATGCAGAGGGAGACCGCGTATTAAAGTATGTGGCCAATACACTAAAAACAGCGTTTCGTAGCAATGACTTCGTTTTCCGCATTGGCGGAGACGAATTTGCCATCATTATGGTTTCAATGACAAGTGAATATGCCCATATCGTAGAAAAGAAAATTAACGCTATCAATCAAGAATTGGCAGAGGGAAAGCGTGGTATGCCACGAACTTCTTTAAGCGTTGGTGTTGCATTGACCGACCGTAAAGACCCAACCGACAACATTTTTAAAGATGCTGACAAAGCGCTTTATAAAACGAAGGAAAATGGACGTTGTGGATGCACAATTTATGGGCAGACCGAATAGGTGGGTCAGCCGTGCGGGTCGGGCGAACCGGGCGGGCCATGTAGGCCGTGCAACTCGTGTAGCCCGTGCGGGTCGGGCGAACCGGGCGGGCCATGTAGCCCGTGCGGTTCGGACAAGCCGGACAGCCCGAGTAGGCTGGGCGGGCTGAACATACCGTGCGGACCGGGCACCCCGGGCATGCCGTGCAACCCGTGTAGCCCGTGCGAGTCGGGCAAATCGGACAGG
Source organism: bacterium (assembly GCA_963586955.1). Classification (GTDB taxonomy): domain Bacteria; phylum Actinomycetota; class Coriobacteriia; order Coriobacteriales; family Eggerthellaceae; genus Anaerotardibacter. Next base: position 5,480 of record CAVABR010000050.1, on the reverse strand, counting down.
CCGTGCGGATCGGATAACCCGCACTGCTCGGACGAACCGAGCAGGCAGAGAGTAGACAGAGTAGACGTAATGTTGGTGAGCAATTACTAACGTGGATAGAAAAAAATCCAAAATATCACTTTCCAGAGAGATTTTTATCTCTCTGCTTATTATTGTGTTGTTGCAAGCACTTGTTCCACTTGTGCTTCTTGTAGTGTTTTACTTTGGCGATGCTTCGCTTGAATCGGTAGTATGTTCGGCATGCGGCACCCTCAATGAATCTGGCGTAGGAAACCTATACAACTTTTTTGCCCTTGTGGTGATTTTATGCGCGCTCATCTGTTTTGCCGTTGCAGTCGTAATTGCGCGCAGGCTATCTGAGCCCATAAAAAGCCTCATTAAAGCAGTAAGGCGCGGACCTGAAGGCTTGGCGTCTTATGAAAGTCGTATTTACGAATTCGACGAATTGGGCGTAGTCATTGGCACCCTAAGCAAAGCTGAAGGCGAAGCGCTCAGGCGCCTCAATGAAGAAAAAGAGCGCTATCGAATAATAGTGGAAGGTTCAAGCGATACCTTCTTCACCATTGATGAGACTGCTAAAACCATCGAAATCATGAACAGTGGCGCATTTGATAAAACGTGGGATCTTGATGAGTTCTGGGAAAAAGTTCGTAAGATAGGCAATGAAATTCACACCAACGAAGGCAACCTGGGAGAGGCTAATGCCAAAGGAGAACTCTATGATGAAATTCTGATCCAGCCCAACGAATACGATGATCCTCGCTGGTATGAAATCAACGGAAAAAGAGTTACTGACCCTGTTGGATCAAAGCAGAGAATCGTGGGCTACATTCGTGACATCAACGAAAGAAAGCTTGAAGAGCTCAAAGAGGAACGCGAAAGCAAACTAGATCCCGCAACTTCAATCTATCGGTATGCCTACGGAATGGAATACCTTGATGAAATACGAAAAAATAAACCTCAGGGTGCGCTCATTCTTCTTGATATTAAAGGCTTTACCAGGCTGGTGCAGAAATACGGCTTTCCTTTTGGTGATGTTCTTCTGGAAGAACTTACCAAGATCGTTTTAGAAAAAGGCAGAAAAAAGTACGCAGGAAGCTTTGTCGTCATGCGCGCTGGAGCAGATGAACTTCTAATGTGGATATCAGGTTTTCAGGAAGACGACTGCACTCAATTCCTCAAGTCTCTGCGCAAAAGCTTTAATAATGTCATTCACAGTAAAGCCTTCGATTTGGATTTCCGCGCAGGCATGTGCATTGCTCAAGAAAACGATTTTTCAGCCAAGCTGTCTCAGCGTGTTCGCGTGGCGCTTGAATGTGCAATGAAAACCGGTAAAGATGATGTCTTTTGGAACAAAGATATGACGGGCGTTTATGAGCCACGCCCCTTTAGTAAAATTTCATCCATGGGTCTTGTCAATCAGGCAAGCATGCCTTCTTTGGCTGTTAATTTGCTGGATAGACGTTCTGCTTTTTCTGCCGGAATGGATTTGCTCCTTCGCCGTCTTGGTCAAAAGTATCATCTGAAAAATGTTTTTATCACCTCCTTTGATCCGGATTATTCGGCAGAATATTTGTACTACATCTATCAGCCCGTGGTAGGAATTGAAGAAAGCGCTTTTGTGGCAAACTACGACGCTGAAGAAGTAGATCATCTTCAGTACTTTGCCGAACAGGAACAGTTTGTTTCTTCGTTTGATATGCCGGGCAAAAATAGCGGATATTCCAAAGTGTTGTGTCCAGGTAGGGGCATCATGTTTCCTATGATGGAATATGGCAAATATTCGGGCGGTATCTTCTTTACGGGTGTTGATCTTAATATTTTGCGAAACAAAGAGAATACTAGCGAACTGTGGGAAGTTGGCACTATCATTCAAAACCGCATCAACCAAGAGCGACTTGATCTATCGGCCAAGGCAAAATCAGACTTCCTTGCGCGTATGAGTCATGAAATCAGAACGCCTATGAATGGCGTTATTGGTATGACCGAAATTGCTCTTCAGCCTAATCAAACCGAACAGCATCGCATTGAATGCCTTGAGAAAGTGCGCTCTTCTTCTCATTATTTGCTGGGCTTGCTCAACGACATTTTGGATATGACCAAAATTGAACAAGGAAAAATGAAGCTTACCAAAGAAGCGTTTGATCTTAATGAGGTCTTTGACGAATTGCATTCAGTGCTTGATGGGCGTTTCTTGGAGCGCAAACAGCGCTTTGTCGTCAACGCTTCGTATAAGCACCGCTATGTTGTGGGCGATGCTATGCGTCTAAAGCAGGTTCTGGTCAATTTGTTGGGTAACGCTATTAAATATTCAGATCCTGAAACCGTCATCACGCTTTTTGCTGAAGAACGTTCTTTTACCAATGATAAAGTGGAGCTTTGCTTTGCCGTCCAAGATCAGGGCATAGGAATTAGCGAAGATGACATCAAACGCATCTTCCTTAAGTTTGAGCAGGTAGATCCTTCTAATGCGAAACAGCGCGGTACCGGTTTAGGGCTTGCAATATCCAACTATTTCGTTCGCCTTATGGACAGCACCATCCAGGTTAAAAGTACTCTAGGCGAAGGGAGCACCTTCTTTTTTACCGTGCGCTTGCCCGTAGCAACAGAATCTCTTGCCAAGCCAGCCGAAAGCGTGGAATCCAAAACTGATTTTGGCGGCATGCAGGTGCTTGTTGCAGAAGACAACGAACTCAACCAGGAAATTCTTCAGTGCATGCTCGAAGAACTTAATTGCAAAGTTGATTGCGTGGCCGATGGAAAAGAGGCGCTCGATACCTTCAGTGCATCGCCGGCAAATCACTACCAGGTAATTTTGCTTGATGTGATGATGCCCGTGATGAATGGCTTGGATTCTGCGCGAGCCATTCGCGCCCTTGAGCGCGAAGATGCGCAAAACATTCCCATCATTGCGGTAAGTGCGAATGCGTTTCCAGAAGATGTTGCTCGTTCTCTTGCCAGTGGCATGGACGCGCATCTCTCAAAGCCTGTTGACGTGGCAAAATTGAGCGAAAATTTGACGCGATTAAGCCAGAAAGAAGCTAATTTTGATAGCAATTGAAGGCTAAGTCGTTATAAAATAGGAACACAGGGCGGGAAATAACATGTCGAACCATATTTCTCTGTGCGCCAAAGAAGATGATTGGGGCTTTTAGGTATGTCCGACAACGAAAACAAAGAGAAGACAAAAGATAGATTCTCCCTTAACAAAGGCGAGTATAGTTTTTCATTTACCAAAGAGCAACTTGATGCCGAAATGGAAAACCTCCGTGAGGTTTATCCAGTCGTTCGCCTGATAGACGGACAAAAGCTTCAAAATGGTTCTTGTCTTCTTTTTGATGATGACGCAATATGCGGAAGAAAGGTGTGCGGTAAGCTTCTTCAAGAAGGGGGCGAGCGCGAATGGACCTTCTATATTGGAACCGAAGGACGCAAAGTTAGCGCTCGTTATGTTAACGTCGAAGGCGAAGACCGCGTCTTGATGTGCATCTCTCCTACCCAAAATGGCAATGATCCTTTTGATAAGCGCCTGCTCTATATTGATTCGCTTACCGGTGCGTATAATCGTCGTTTCTACGAAGATGAACTGCGCAAACAGCGCCTTTTTGCCGGTGTTGCCATTGTTGACTTGGATGATTTCAAAACCGTCAATGATACGCTTGGTCACCATACCGGAGACATTGCGCTTCGCATGGTAGCTGAAACTATTTTGCGGAGCATGCGTAGCACGGACATGCTTGTTCGCATTGGTGGAGATGAATTCGTTCTCATTATGCCTAATGTTGACTCAGAGGCATTTTCGCGCAGGCTTGAAACCATCAGTAGATCTGTTTCTCAAGCATCAGTGCCAGGCTATGATGAAGTAAACCTTACGGTGAGCATTGGTGGCATTATTTCCAAGGGCAACACCATTGAAGAAGCCCTCAGACAAGCCGATGATTTAATGTATCGCGCCAAAAACAATTACCGCGTTTCTGTAGTAACTGATGCAGACGCGGTGGATGCGAAGAAGTTCCACAAACCGCTTTTGCTCATTGTTGATGACTCGCAGATTAACCGCACTATTTTGTCTGAAATGCTTAAAGACGAATACGAAATTATTGAGGTTGACCGAGGCAACAAAGCAATAGAGGTATTGCGTGAATATGGCAACGAAATCACCGTTGTGCTTTTGGACATCATCATGCCCGGAATGAGTGGCTTCGATGTGCTTTCAGTCATGTCTCACAATGGCTGGATTGAAGACATTCCGGTCGTTATGATTTCAAGTGAAGATTCAGACGACGTAATTTTCCGTGCCTATGAACAGGGCGCCTCTGATTATGTAAGTCGTCCTTTTGATATGCGCGTGGTTCGTCAACGCGTAAACAACGTAATGCGCCTCTATGCACGTCAGCGCCGTTTGAGTGCTTTGTTGGCGCAACAGTATTACGAACGTGAGAAATCGAGTAACACCCTGGTAAATATCATGGGTGGCGCTATGGAGCTTCGTAATGGTGAAAGTGGCCCTCACGTTTTGCACGTGCGCAACCTTACGGAAATCCTGCTTGATTGCCTGGTTAAAAAGACTGATCGCTATGTCATTTCAGGCAGAAAGCGTTCCGCAATTATTCTTTCTTCGGTTATGCATGACATTGGAAAGCTGGCAATTCCTGATGTCATTTTGAATAAGCCAGGAAAGCTTACTGACGAAGAGTTTGAAATAATGAAATCTCATACCGTTAAAGGTTCTGAGATGCTTAATAATTTGAATATGTACAGCGACAACCCACTGCTTATTGAGACTGCTCATGATATCTGCCGTTGGCACCATGAGCGCTATGATGGCAATGGTTATCCTGATCATTTACAGGGAGATAAGATTCCAATTTCTGCTCAAATTGTTTCTTTGGCTGATGTCTATGATGCATTGACCAGTGAAAGGGTTTACAAGGATGCGTATTCGCATGAAGAAGCCATGCAAATGATACTTAACAATGAATGTGGCGTATTTAATCCCCTTTTGATCGAATGCTTAGTTGAAATGGAAAGCAGAATTCTGGAAGAATTAAACATTCCTTCTCTTACCCCCCCTTCAGCGCCAGTCAGAACAAAGGAGAAGTGAGCAACGATGAGTAAGTTAGAAGAAGCCTATCACCAAATTGACGGCGATTGGGAAGGGGTAACCAAGCGCCTTATGGGCGAAGAATTGGTCGGCCGTTTTGCAAAAAAGTTTCTTGAAGATGAAAGCTTTACCAAGCTCAAAGATGCGCTTCAGGCAGGAAACGTAGATGAGGCTTTTATGGCTGCGCATACGCTCAAGGGTGTTTGCCAAAACTTAGGATTTGATAAGTTGTTCGCTCCTACCAATGAGCTCACTGAAATATTACGCGCTGGTAGTCTTGAAGGCACGCAAGAATTGTTTGCTCAGGTAGAAGAGCAGTACAACATAACCATCGGCATTTTGGGAACTGCGCTCGCGTAAGAGGGCTGGTAATGCG